>NZ_JAOQJY010000026.1:0-54739 GCF_025567525.1 Gallintestinimicrobium propionicum
ATAAAAACGCTCCGCGAGGATGCGCACTCGGCGCAAGGGTAGATGGTTGCTAAAGCAACCGCGCCTCGGCGCGAGAATGTGCCAAGGCACATTCTTATTTACTCTTTTGGTAAATTTTTTATATATTCCTTCAGAAGAAAGCAAATTCTGCTATAATAAGAAAGGGATAAAAAGAAGGGATAAAAAGAAGGGGATAAGCATGGAACAATATAAAGTGATTCTCGTCGATGATGAGGTGGAGGTCATCGATATCATGAAACAGAAGATCCGCTGGAATGATCTGGGCTTTGATGTGGTAGGCAGTGCCACCAATGGCGTGAAGGCCCTGGAGCTGGTGGAAAAGCTTCAGCCGGACGTGGTGCTGACGGATATTAAGATGCCTTACATGGATGGGCTGGAGCTGGCCAGAAAGCTGAACCAGGACTATCCGAATATTTACATTATGCTTTGTACAGGCTTTGACGAATTTGAATATGCAAAAGAAGCGGTTCATCTGGAAATCAAAGAATATATGCTGAAACCCATCAGCGCCACGGAGCTGTCAGACAGTCTGGTGAAGCTGAAAAATACCCTGGACAAGGAACGGGAAGAAAAATTAAATGTAAAAAAACTGGAGGATTATTTTCAGGAAGTGCTGCCAAAGCTGCAGTCCAATTTCTTTATTTCCCTGATCGAGGGAAGAGTTGGCGAAGAGGACTATGAACGATTTCTTCAGAACTATCGGGTAGATATGAAGGGACCTTTGTTTTGCTGCATTATCTTTCATACTTCGGAAAATGATGTGCCGGATGGCATGAATCCCTTATTGTTATCCATGTCCGTGGAACGAGAAGTGAAACAGCGGCTGACAGAGAACTGTAATTGTCAGGAATTTATCTATATGGGCAACACAATTTTGATCATGGAGCTTCATTCAGAAGAGGAGATGGCCCAATTGACGGATAGCTGTGACCGATTCTGTCGCTGGGCATGGAGAATTATGGGGGCGGCGGTTACTGCAGGAATCGGAACCGTATGCAATAGTCTGCATGATATCAGCATCTCTTACGAGGGAGCCAGAGAGGCAGTGTCCTACCGTGTCTTATATGGAACCAAACGAGCGATCAATATTGCAGAGATAGTACCGAAAGAGTCCAAAAAGACGGTTCCCCTGGAAGAAACAAGAATGCAGGATCTGTTCCGTGCCATTCACGTGGGAGATCAGGAGGAGATCCGGAAAGAAGCGATCAAGGAGATAGAAAAACTCCATAAGAATGCAGATACCATCAGTCAGTATAATCTGGCTACCATGGAGATTGTCAGCGGATTTTTCAAGTTTTGTGCCAATAATTCTATGGATTTTAATGATATCTCCGGAAATGTACAAAACCTTTACGAAAGAGTCACCCAGTTAGACGAAACCTCCATGACAAACTGGATCATCAATATGTCTGCAGCCATCAGCGAAAAACTGAAAAGTACCAGAAACAGTACCTCCAGACGTATGATCACTGACGCACAGAATATTGTAAAGCAAAGATATATGGAGCCTGACATTTCACTGGATGAGGTATGTGCAGATCTTGGGGTATCCAATTCCTACTTTTCTTCTATTTTTAAGAAGGAAACAGGGCAGCCCTTTGTCACTTATCTTACGGATTACCGAATGGACAGAGCAGAAGAACTGGTACTCAATACCGATGAAAAAAGCTATAAGATAGCAGAAAAAGTAGGATATCAGGATGCAAATTACTTCAGTTATGTGTTTAAAAAGAAATTCGGCGTTTCCCCATCCAAATACAGAGCCTCCGGGAAAAAAGAAAACGAAAAGTAAAAAAAGTACCGTATTTAACATACAGACGATCATTCTATCTGTCCTTATGGCAATCTCATTGGTCACGATCATTGTCATGGGACTGTTGCTGTACCATCGCTTCAAGCTGGCATTGGAAAAAACAGCAGTGGACAACACGGAAGCAACCGTGGAGGGAACTGTAGACCGGTTAAATGCAGATCTGCTGGATATTCGCCAGATCTTTAATGGAGCAAACTATAACGTGGTTCAGCAGTTTGATATATCCAGCCGGGAATTTGTGGAGCAATTCAGTCTTCTTTATGAGACCAACTCCGATAAGGTTCAGAGTGTGGCATTGTATGACCATGAAGGAAAACTGATCGCATCGGAGCCGGTGGCGTTAGAAAAGAAAAATGTGCAGGTGCAGACTCAGGAGTGGTATAAAAATGCAGAAAATGCAATTGAAAATGTACATTTTTCCACACCCCATATCCAGGAATTGTTTGAAGACGGAGCCTATCGGTACCAGTGGGTGGTTTCTCTGAGCAGCTATGTGGATGTCAATAAAGGAGAAATACCGGAAACCGGCGTTCTTTTACTGGATATGAAATATTCTGTGATCCGGGATGTCATGAAACAGATCAACGATTCTTCCGATGGGATCTATTATTATCTGAGCAGCCAGAGTGGAGAGATGATCTATCATCCCCGGGAAACGGAATTAAACCGCGGATTATTTAAAGAAAACAGTCTGGAAGCTACAAAGTATGAGAATGGAACCTACGAGATCCGTGCCGATGGTCAGAACGAGACCGTGATTGTCAGAAGTGTGGCTTATACCGGCTGGAAGATGATCGGTGTTGTGCCAGAGAGCGTGCAGAAGTCAAACTTTAAAAATTTCCGTTACTATGTATTTGCCACTATTTTAGTCCTGCTGGTCATGCTTTTGGAGGGAAACCAGCTGGTATCCCGGAAGATATCCAAACCGATCCGGGAGCTGGATGCTTCTGTTAAGACCTATGAAGCAGGAGGAAAGCCGGATATTTATATTGGAGGCTCCTCTGAGATCCGTCATCTGGGACATTCGGTACAGAAGTCTTATGAGCAGATCGAAGAACTGATGGATGAGATCATCCGACAGCAAAATGAACGGAGAAAAAGTGAACTGGATGCCCTGCAAAGCCAGATCAATCCTCATTTCCTGTATAATACACTGGAATCTATCACCTGGATGGTGGAAGCCCAGGAAAATGAAGGAGCAGTTCGTATGATCTCTGAACTGGCAAAACTGCTTCGTGTCAGCCTGTCCAGAGGAAAGACCATTATCTCTATCAAAGACGAGCTGCAGCACAGCAGAAGCTACATGAATATCCAGCTGGCACGGTACAAAGAACGATTTAAAACAGAATTCCGGATCGAGAAAGAGATCGAAAACTACTGCATCGTAAAGCTGGTGATCCAGCCCATTCTGGAAAATGCCATTTATTATGGTGTTGGAAATATGGATGAGGATGAGGACGGCAGGATTATCGTCAGTGGAGAAAAGAAAGAGGAGGACATCCTGATTACCATTGAAGACAACGGTATGGGTATGCCGGAAGAGGTTCTGGGAAAAATCCTGACGGACAACAGCAAAGTTCCGAAGCACGGCTCCGGCGTTGGGGTGATCAATGTGCATTCCAGAATCCGGCTGATGTTTGGAGAAAAATATGGTCTGTCTATAGAAAGTGAACCGGATGAAGGAACGAGGGTCACGATCCGTATTCCGGCAATTCCATATACACCGGAAAATGCAGAAAGACTGGAATCACAAAAATATATCCAGAGGAGATCGGCAGATGAAAAAGAATCGGATTAAATTTCTTATAATTGAGCTTTTTTTGCTGATGCTGGCGGTCTTCTTTGTATGGAAGATTTTTGATCAGAACGTTGCAGAGACCAGGATTGCCGTAGTCCTTCCGGAGTCCGGCGATAAGCGCTGGGATGCCCTGATCAAGGGGATGAAACAGTTTGCAGCAGAGAACAATGTCCACATGATCATCTGTAACACCGATGAGATCGACGGACCGGAGGCGGAAAGAGAATTTATCAGAGAACAGAAGGACAATGATATCGATGGCTTTATCCTGTATCCCGCACCCGGACGCGAGACCGAAAATATGCTGAAAAAAGAGTGTGGAAATAAACCCTATTTGCTGATGGCAGACAGCCTGGCGGTAAAAGAAGGAGAAGCTGCCAGTCCTGCGATCCAGCCGGATTATCGGGAGATCGGAAGAAGTCTGGGAGAACAGCTGAGAACGAAAGAGCGAAAGATTGGAATTATTGCCGACTGGAAGATGTCTGAGGCGGTACAGTCAGAGATCAGCGGATTGAATGAGGCACTGGAAGGCAGCGGTAGTGAGATCCGCTGGTGTATCTATCGGAGAAAAGAACAGAACATCGTGGAACGGATAGGGGCAGAAAAAAGGGCAGATACCCTTGTGGTGTTGGATGCCGGAGTTCTGGAAGAACTTGGAGAACAGGCAGAAAATGGAAAATACAGGGGCGCAGAGCTCTATGGTGTGGGCTACAGTCTGAGGACGATCGCACTTTTGGATCAGGGAAATATCCAGGGACTTATTGTGCCGGATGGATATGAAATCGGTTATAGAAGTGTGGAAGAGATGGTCAGAAGGATAGAGCATAAGTTCTATAAAATGCAGGGATATACAACAGAATATAAGGTGTTTCAGAAAGATAGTTTTTCTATGGACGATGATTTAGAAAGGTTTTTATATTCCTATGAATAAAAAGAAAAGAAGAATGGCAATAGTATTATCTGCTATAATAGGGAGTTTGGTCCTTGCGCTGTCCGGGTGTTCCGATCAGTCAGGCCAGACAGAGAAAACTCTGCGTGTGGGAGTAATCACCTACAGTCAGGATGACCCCTTTATCAACGCACTGACGGATGAATTGAAGGTGCATCTGAAAACCATGGAAAGCGAAGAACGGCGGATCATCGTATCGATAAAAAGCGGAAACGACGATCAGCAGGAACAGAACGAAAAGGTAGAGGAAATGATTGATGCGGGCTGTGATGTGCTCTGCGTCAATCTTGTAGACCGGACAGCACCGTACCGGATCATCCGGATGGCAAGAAACGAAAATATTCCGGTGATCTTCTTTAACAGGGAGCCGGTAAAGGAAGATCTGATGCAGTGGGATAAGCTGTATTATGTGGGCTGTGATGCGGAACAGTCCGGGATCATGCAGGGAGAGATCGCAGCAGAATATATCAACAGCCATCCGGAAGTGGACAAAAATGAGGATGGAAAGATCCAGTATGTACTTCTGGAAGGGGAAGCAGGACATCAGGATGCCATCAGCAGAACAGAGTATTCGGTAAAAACACTGATGAAGAACAATGTTTCACTGGAAAAATTAAGTTATCAGTTTGCGGACTGGAACCGGGGGCAGGCGGAGAATCGTATGAACCGTCTGATCAGCCAATATGGAACAGAGATCGAACTGGTCCTATCCAATAACGATGAGATGGCACTGGGGGCTGTGGAAGCCTACCGGAAAGTAGGCTATATCCGCAAAGACTGGCCGGTGATCTTTGGGATCGATGGCCTGGAAGACGCGCTGGAGGCCGTAAAGGTCGGAGAAATGCAGGGCAGCATTTACAATGACAGAGTGGACCAGGCAAAGGAAATGGCAAAAATGGCAGTGACGCTGTTTGAGGGAAAGGACCTCGACCAGGAAAGTCTGAAAGATGGACGGTACTATTTTTCGGAATACAAGAAGGTAGACGGCAGCAATATAGAGGAATATTTAAACGCAGAAGAGGAAGAAGCAGATGGAAAAAACATGGAGCCATGATTTTTACCGGGAGACAGATCCGGCAAAACGGCAGCAGATCTTAAAAGCGCATGCAGGAGAGGAAGAAGACTGGGCGGAAGAATACAGAAACCGGCTCTGGACAGCCCGATACGGAAAATACAGACTACAGAAGGATGAATTTGTCAAATGCCTGATGGAACTGAAATACCTGGCGGAAGGAAGCACTCTGGACCTTGGGGGAGACAGAAGAAGGATGGGAGCTCGGATTCTTTCTGCATTATGCCTGGCAGAAGCGATGCAGTCAGAGGAGTGTTATCAACAGATCCTTCTGGAGGAATTGTATAATGTATTTCTGAAGTTCATTCAGGTCAGCCGAGGGGGCAGAGGCTTCACCTCCATGGTATTTGGCATGGGACAATTATCAGAAGAAGGAATTGCAAAAAAAATCGCCGAACAGATCAGCGCAATTGCCTTTCAGGCGCCCCGCCTGCTGCGCATGGAAAAAGAATTTTCGCTGCTGCAGGAAGCCGCCCTCTGGGCATATCGCCAGGAGTATCCGAATAGGGAGCATTTTTTGAATAAATAGAAAAATGAACAGAAAGGAGTCTACAATGAACAAGAACAAGTTTGCCGCAACACCGCCGATGGGCTGGAACAGCTACGATTAAGAAGACGGTTTTGACGCTGTGGACATTTTTCCGTTCCCCGCTGATGGTCGGTGCAGAGCTGACAAAGCTGGATGACTGGACTCTGTCCATGCTTCAGAATAAGGGACTGGATTGAAAAATAAAATTTTTCAATCGCGAGATTTGTGTCTGCGCGCACTGGACACAAACTCGGCATGTGCAAAAAGCGTGCGCAGAAATGAGGAGAAACATGGATAAACACAATTATTCCGCACCCGTTTCGCTGAAAAACATTCAGGTGACGGACACCTTTTGGAAAGGGGAAATGGAGCTCGTACGCAAGGAGGTGATCCCGTATCAGTGGGATGCCTTAAACGACCGCGTGGAGGGCGCGGCACCGAGCTTCTGTATGCACAATTTCAAGGCTGCAGGAAAGCTGAACCGGGAAAAGAAAGAAAAAGGAAACACATTTATTGCGCCGAAGTATACCTTTCGCGGCTTTGAGGTGCTGCCGGAGGATCCGAAACAGTTAAAAGATGACGAATTTTACGGGTTTGTGTTCCAGGACAGCGATTTTTCGAAATGGATCGAGGCGGTTGGTTATTCTTTAACGCAGCATCCAGATCCGGAGCTGGAAAAAATCGCGGATGGCGCGATCGATATCGTCTGCGCCGCACAGCAGGACGACGGATATCTGGACACCTACTATATTTTAAGTGGTCGTGACGCGACCTTTACGAATCTGAAGGACCATCACGAGTTGTACTGCTTCGGACACCTGATTGAAGGGGCTGTGGCATATTTTCAGGCGACTGGCAAGGACAAGCTGTTGAAGGCGGCGGAACGATTTGCAGACTATGTGGCGGCAAATTTCGGTACGGAAGAGGGAAAGCTTCACGGTTATCCGGGACATGAAATCGCAGAGATGGCCCTTGTGCGGCTTTATGAACTGACCGGGAAGGAAAAATACTTAAACCTTGCCCGGTATTTCGTGGACGAGCGCGGAAAGCGTCCCTACTACTTTGATCAAGAGCATCCCGAAGAAGTAAAAAAGGGGCATGAGGACGAACTTCGTTATTTCTATAATCAGGCGCATCTGCCGGTGAGGGAGCAGGACGAGGCGTTCGGACATTCCGTGCGTGCGGTTTATCTATATTCCGGCATGGCGGATGTGGCGAGGCTGACAGGGGATGAAACGCTGTATGGGGCGTGCCGGAGGCTCTGGGACAACATCACGGAGAAAAAAATGTACGTTACAGGCGGAATCGGCAGCACCCATCTGGGCGAGGCGTTCACCTATGCCTACGATCTGCCGAACGACACGGCGTATGCGGAAACCTGTGCGTCGATCGGTCTTGTCTTTTTTGCGCGGAGAATGCTGGAAATCGCGCCGGAGGCAAGGTATGCAAACGTTATGGAACGCGCACTTTATAATGGCGTGCTCAGCGGCATGGCGCTGGATGGAAAGAGCTTTTTCTATGTCAATCCGCTGGAGGTACTGCCGGAGGCATGTCATAAGGATGAACGAAAATTTCATGTCAAGCCGGTTCGCCAGAAATGGTTCGGCTGCGCATGCTGCCCGCCAAACCTGGCGCGTCTGCTCAGCTCGATCGGTTCCTATGCATATACGGAAAACGAGGATACGCTGTTTTTACATCTTTATATGGGAAGCACCCTGGAAAAGAAGATCGGCGAAAAGACAGCAGATATCCGTGTGGAATCCAACTTCCCTTGGGAGGGGGATGTGAAAATCACAATCCGCGCAAAGGATACCGGATTAAAGCTTGCACTGCGGATACCGGACTGGTGCAGCAGATATGAGCTGGATGGTTTTACCGGTGGTACGGAAGAAAAGGACGGCTACCTGTATCTGCAAAAGGATTGGGGAGAGGAAGAAGAATTTACGCTTCATTTCCCGATGGAGGTTCGAATGATTGCGGCAAAGGAAGCCGTGCGAGAGGATATAGGGAAAGTGGCCGTGATGAGAGGGCCGGTTGTCTATTGTCTGGAAGAGACAGACAACGGAAAAGATCTGCAGAAGCTGCTGATTGACCCGGAGTTAAACGTAACGGTGTCGGACGGAAATATTTGCGGAACGCCGGTCAAAAAGCTGACTGCAGCAGGGTTTCGGCAGCTTGATACGCATATAGAAAAAGAAAGCGAAGCGCTGTATCATGTCTGGAAGAAGCCGGAGTTTGAAAAAGCGGAACTTTCGTATATTCCGTATTATACCTGGGCAAACCGCGGTGAAAACGAAATGCAGGTTTGGACGCGGGTCAGAGATTGACAGAAATAGACATAAGTGCTGCACTATAGTACGCTCAGTTGAAAGCAGAGGTATGTCGAAAGCAAAAGGAGGGCATCAGGCATCGGGCCGGATGCCCTCCAGTACGTTTTGCATGTCCTGCGGGAGTGGAACATGAAATTCCAGAGGTTCTTTGGTGATAGGATGATGAAAACGCAGACGGGTTGCGTGCAGCGCCTGTCTGGAAATCCATTCCATATCAGGATTATAGAGGGAATCTCCGATCAGCGGATAGCCCAGATATTTCATATGGATCCGAATCTGGTGAGTACGACCGGTTTCCAGTGTCAGGCGGATCAGGCTGTGCCCGTTTTTTTCTTCCAGCACTTCATAGTGAGTAATGGCAGATTCGCCATGTTCAAAGTCGATGGTACGCTCGATGATGGAGCCGTCCTTTCGTCCCAGTGGAGCGGTGATGGTTCCGGAGGAGGGAGTGACCCTGCCGCGAGAGATCCCGAGGTATTCCCGGTGGATTTCCCGGTTCCGGACCATGGTTGCGAGAATACTGCCGCTGACCAAATGCTTTGCGATGATTGTCAGACCGGAGGTGTTATGATCGAGCCGGTTGATACAGCGAAAGACGAAGGGACAGTCTTTCTGAGCAAAATACCAGGCGAGCCCGTTTGCAAGGGAATGGGTGTAGTTGCGCATCGACGGATGGATCGGAAGATCGGCTGGTTTGTTGATCACCATGAGGTCTTCATCCTCGTAAACGATGTCCAGAGGATGATAAACGGGGGGTATTTTTTCTGAGACCGCAGTTTCCTGAATATGTACGGTTAAGCGGTCGCCTCCCTGCAGGTGGCGGATCATATAGGAGGGAGTACCGTTTATGAGGATGCTTTCCGGCATCTTTTTTAAATCTGTTAAGTTGGCGGAGGAATACCCCTGCCGTTTTAAAAAGCAAGCGACGGTAGGAGAATCGTCGCTTGCTTTGATTTCATAATGTAAAATGCGTTCCATAAGTTAGTTGGATTTAACTTCCTTCCACATGTCATTATAGAGGGAATCCCCGTCTTCACCGAGATAGGTATAGGTTTCCAGACCGGAATACTGGCTTAAATCCGGGAAAGCAATTTTGGAATTTTTCAGGTCTTCGTCCTCGATCAGGTCGCGGGCTGCATCGTTGGGGGTGGAGTAGGTAATGTACTCGAAATTCTTTAAAGCAACGTCACCGCGGCACATAAAGTCAATGAACTTTTCTGCATTTTCCTTATTGGGAGCGTTCTTGGGAATTACCCAGGAATCGATCCAGACATTGGTACCCTCCTTCGGGATGACATATTCCAGATCCGGGTTTTCACGCTGAGTGAAAATCGCTTCGCCGGAGTAGATAACGCCGAGTGCTGCTTCGCCGCCGATCATCTTGTCACGCACCTGGTCGATAACGTATGCCTGTACAAGAGGCTTCTGTTTGATCAGCAGATCCCGTGCAGCTGCGAGCTCGGTTTCGTCAAGCGTATTCATGGAATTGCCGTTTAATTTGAGTGCAACCATAAATGCATCGCGTACGGAGTCCTGCATCAGAATGCTGTCGGCATATTTTTCATCCCAGAGGATCGACCAGCTGTCAACCGGCTCCTCTACCATGGTTTTGTTGTACAGAATGCCGACGGTTCCCCAGCAGTAAGGAACGGAATATTTGTTTTCCGGATCAAAGCCCTTGGACTGCTCCCAATACTGTTCGCCGATGTTTGCCTTGGCATTGGGCATGTTATCGAAGTTCAGCTCGGAGAGCAGATCGTTTTCAATCATCTTGCTGATCATGTAGTCGGAAGGACAGATGACATCATATTCGGAAGCACCGGTTTCTACCTTGGGATACATGATTTCGTTGGTTTCAAATTCATCATAAACCACCTTTATGCCGGTTTCTTCTTCAAACATGGTAATCGTATCGGGATCGATGTATTCCCCCCAGTTGTAGACGATGACCTGTCCGTTTTCGTCAGAAGCAGAGGAAGCGCTGCCGCAGCCGGTTGTCATGCCTGCAATCAGACCGGTGCACAGGGCAGCAGTAAGGAGCTTTGCAATGGTGTTCTTTTTCATGAATGGATTCCTTTCTGTAAGTAAAATAGTTTAGGAAGACAGTTGGCTGTCTGTGTATCACGGGAGAATCCCGGAGTGTTATTCATGACAATAAAATGCTCGCAGAGCGTGCATTCTATTGTTTTTCCTTTGGTTTCGGAGCCTTGTTGACAAGGATCAGAAGAACCAGAACGGTCATAAAAATAAGTGTGGAAAGTGCATACATTTCCGGCTTAATGCCCTTTTTAACCTCGGTGTAGATTTTTGTGGAAAGGGTATCTACGCCGGGTCCCTTCGTAAAGTGCGTGATGATAAAGTCATCCAGGGACATCGTAAAGGCCATTAAAAATCCGGACATGACACCGGGCAGCAGATCAGGAAATACGACCTTGAAAAATGCCTGCCAGGGGGATGCGCCCAGATCGAGAGCAGCTTCGTAAACACTTGGGTTTAATTGCTTTAAGCGCGGCATAACGCTCAGGATCACATAGGGAATATTGAAGGTTATGTGGGAGAGCAGGATGGTGATAAAACCAAAACGCGCTTTAAAGGTTAAAAACAGAAGCATCAGGGAAATACCGGTTACGATCTCGGCATTCAACATCGGGATATTGGTGATGCTCATCAACACAGCACGGCTCTTTTTTTTCATGCCCTGAATGGATAGCGCAGCAATGGTGCCGATCAGCGTTGCAAAAACAGCAGATAACAGCGCAATCAGGAGCGTGTTGTAAAGTGCCTGCATGATTTCTGAGTTGGAAAACAGCTGAGTGTACCATTTCGTTGTAAAGCCGCCCCATTTTGCCCGGGTTTTGCTGGCGTTAAAGGAAAGAACGACCAGCGTTGCGATGGGGGCATACATGAAGATAAAAATCAGGGCGATATAAATTTTGTGGGCAGTTGTTTTTATCATAAGGAAGTTCCCTCCCCGTTTTTATCAAAAATTGCAGTCATCAGCATGTTGATCAGGATAAATACCATCAAAACAATGGAAAGACCGCTGCCTAAATGCCAGTTGCTTGCCTGAGTGAATTCCTGCTCAATAACGTTTCCGATCAGCAGGATCTTGCTGCCACCCAGCAGATTCGAAATCACGAAGGTTGTCAGAGCAGGTACGAACACCATTGTGATGCCGCTGATGACACCAGGGAGGCTCAGCGGGAAAATAACGCGTAAAAAGGTCTGGAACCAGTTGGCACCGAGATCATGGGCGGCATTGATGACATTCGGGTCAATCTTTGTCAGCGCATTATACAGGGGCAATACCATAAACGGCAGGAAGTTATATACCATGCCGAGGATAATCGCGCCGGGGGTATTGATGATATTTAAAGTCGGCAGCCCGAAAAAGGACAGTACCGAGTTGATGACGCCTGTTTTTTCAAGGAGTGTCTGCCATGCAAGGGTGCGCAGAAGAAAGTTCATCCACATGGGAAGGATGAAAATCAGGACGATAAAGCTCTGCTGGCTGACATGCCTGCCTGCCAGGATCATGGCAAGGGGGTAGGCAAGCGCAAGACAGACAACTGTGCTGATTAAGGAAAGCACGAGTGCAGTAATCAGTGCCTTCATATGCTCCGGCGAGGAGATGGCAGCAACATTTTCAAAGGTAAATGCACCGCTTCTGTCTGTGAGCCCGTAGTAAAAGATCATGCACAGCGGGATGATGATAAATGCGGCAGACCAGAGCAGATATGGCGCAGCCATGAGCCTGTTGTGGGGCCACGGCGCCTTTGGCATCGTATTTTTTTTCACTGATTTACTCATCGATGGATACCGCCTCCTCATCTTCCGAAGCAGGCTTGTTCATGATCTGGATATCGAAGGGATCAACGCGGATGCCGACCTCTGTGCCCACCGGGAACATATCGGTGGAGTGTACCAGCCATTCAAAGCCGTTTGCGGTTACTTCCATTTCATAATGAACGCCCTTAAAGATCAGATGTGTTACCGTTCCGGTCAGCGTTCCTTCTTCCGGCTTGACCAGATCCACGTCTTCCGGACGGATTACAACATCGACGGGCTTGTTTGTGCCAAAGCCCTTATCCACGCAGGGAAACTTCTGTCCGAAGATGGAAACAAGCTCATCGCGGATCATGATGCCGTCGATGATGTTGGAGTCTCCGATGAAGTCTGCAACGAAAGCATTCTCCGGCTCATTGTAGATCTTTTCCGGCGTGCCGATCTGCTGAATGTAGCCCTGGTTCATAACAACGATGGTATCGGACATGGTCAGAGCTTCTTCCTGGTCATGGGTGACATAGATGAAGGTGATGCCGAGCTCATTTTTCAGACGGATCAGCTCATACTGCATGTCCTGGCGCAGCTTTAAGTCCAGGGCACCGAGGGGCTCATCGAGAAGCAGGAGCTTCGGCTCATTTACGATCGCCCGTGCAATGGCAATACGCTGCTGCTGACCGCCGCTTAGAGAATCAGGCATACGGTTTTCGTAGCCGTCAAGGTTGACCAGCTTGAGGGCATAACGGATTTTGTCCTGAATATAGCTTTTGGTCTTTCCTTTGATCTTTAAGCCGAAGGCGATATTTTCTGCGATCGTCATATGGGGAAAGAGGGCATATTTCTGGAAAACGGTGTTTAACTGACGTTTGTTGGGCGGCATGTTTGTGATGTCCTTGCCGTTGAATAAAACGCAGCCATTATCCGGCTTTTCAAAACCGCCGATAATGCGCAGAGTTGTTGTTTTTCCGCAGCCACTGGGGCCAAGGAGGGTTAAAAACTCGTTCTCCCGGATGTAGAGGTTCAGATCATCCAGTACGGTGTTGTCATCGTAAATTTTAGTGATGTGCTGTAAATCGATCAGCCGGTTGCTCATTGGTACTTCTCCCATGCGGTATCCGACAGCGGATACTGTCCCTTCCTTCAAATAATGAAATGTCAGCGCAAAAGACGACTTTTCCTGACGGTGTGTTTATCGCTTGCGTCAGCTTCAAGCATTAGAAGCTTGGCGGACTGGAAACCCAGATCAGGCTTGCTCCCGTCTTTTTACTTGCCGAAATATAATGTGTCGACTTAGGCGTAAAATAAAAGGATTCGCCCTTTTTGGCGCGGTAGCTCTTTTTGCCGATATGGATCGTGATGCTGCCGCTTAATATATAGCCGAACTCTTCCCCTTCGTGGGGGTTGTCTGGATAGGTGCTGCCGCCCGGTGCAAGCGTCAGGCGGATGGGCTCCATAATGTTTTTCTGGGCGTTTGGAATGATCCATTCGGTTTTGTTGCCGTATTCTTCGTCCAGCTTTTCAAAGTAGTCGCTTTCTTTAAAAACGATCTGCTCTTCCGGTTCTTCATTAAAGAAATCCTTTAAATCTGTTCCCAGTGCCTGCAGGATGTCCATCAGGGTTGCAATGGAAGGAGAGGTCAGATCTCGCTCCAGCTGAGAGATAAAGCCTTTGGAAAGCTCTGTCCGGTCAGCCAGCTCCTCCTGTGTCAGTCCCTTTTGCACTCGCAGTTCCTTTACCTTTGCTCCGATTTTCATGTCTGATCCTTCATAGTTATTTTAAACAAAAAGTTTAATGATACTAAACAAACGCACTGAGCTTTATTATACGTTTTTTGACGGGTCTGTCAATGGGGAAAATAATATTTTACATAGTTTTTTCGCGGGACCACCCCAAGGCGCCAAAAAACGGTTTTGGAGGGTTCGTTGTGAATGCAAGGATGGAACTGGAACGAAAAGTGAAAAAGGGATTAACAAAAACGGGACAGGTATGGTAAAATAAATGAGCAGAACATTTTTGCCGCAGGAGGTTTGAACATGACAAATCAGAAAAAGTACGTTGCCTATGTCTCTACCTATACAATGGGAGACAATCATGGTATTACGATTTATGATGTAGATGTAGAAAATGGAAGATTTACATTAAAGGATCGTGTCGAGATTACGAACTCATCCTATCTGACAATTTCGCACAACCGTAAATGGCTGTATTCCATTACAGACTTTGGTGTGGAATCCTATGAAATTTTAAAGGATGGACATTTAAAACCGATCAACATGGCGGGCATTAATGGCATGCGCGGCTGCTATCTTTCCACAGATTATGAAGATCGTTTCCTGTTCGTGGCAGGCTGGCATGACGGCAAGATCACAGCGCTGCGTTTAAAGGAGGATGGCAGCGTCGGAGAGATTACGGATGAGATTTTCCATCGTGGACTGGGCAGTATTGCAGAGCGGAATTTCCGTCCCCACGTCAGCTGTGTGAAGATGACGAGAGACAATCACTATCTGTGTGCAGCAGATCTTGGCATGGATCATGTCAAGGTATACCGCCTCGACCATCAGACCGGTAAGCTGACACTGGCAGATGTTATCCGCAGTGAAATGGAATCTGCACCCCGTCATATCAAATTCAGCAGGGACGGAAGGATTCTTTACATCGTCCATGAGCTGAAAAATATCATTGATGTTTATACCTATGAAGAAAAAAAGGGCAATCCGTTCTTTGAAAAGATACAGACGATCTCCACAGTCAACGATTATCATGCGAGTAATTCCGCAGCGAGTGCGCTGAATCTTTCGGAGGATTTCCAGTATCTGATCAGTTCCAATGCGGGGGATAACAGCGTTGTGATGTACAAGATTGATCAGGAGACCGGACTTTTGACGAAACTGTTCTGTCTGCCCATCAGTGGAGAATATCCGAAGGATGCGATGCTGTTCCCGGATAATAGACATCTGGTTTCCTTAAATCACGAATCGAATACAATGACGTTTTTTACAGTGCACCCGGATACCGGATTGATCGTTATGAACGGGCCGGAGATCAAGGTGGATCAGCCTAACTGCGTTATTTTCCACAGACTGGAAGAAGAATAGAATCAGAAAATTCCCCATCGGCAAAGGCCGGTGGGGAATTTTTATGGGTGCGCCTTGAAACGTGTGTTGATAGGAAAGAAAAATCATTGGCGTTGCAGCTGGTGCAGAGCTTCTGCCAAAGAAAACAAAAGTGCTTATTTCGTATAGATTTTTTCAAGATGATCCATTCGTGCCCCCATATTGGACAGCATCAGGTCCAGTATGGTCAGGGCTGTCATGCTTTCTACAACCACGACTGCGCGGGGAACGATGACGGGATCGTGGCGTCCCTTGATCTGCAGCATACGTTCAACATGGTCACGGCCGATGGTTTGCTGTGGCTGAAAGATGGATGGAGTTGGCTTGATATGAGCGCGCAGAAGGACGGGAGAGCCGTCGCTGATGCCGCCTAAAATACCGCCGGCGTGGTTGGTTTTCTTGGAAACCTGTCCATCCTTTATGCAAAAGGCATCGTTGTTTTCGGAGCCTTTGCGGGAAGAAACCTCGATGCCGTCACCGATTTCAACAGCTTTGACTGCACCGATGGACATGATCGCTGAAGCAAGCCTTGCATCAAGCTTGTCAAAGACCGGATCGCCGATCCCGGCAGGAAGACCGGTCACACAGCATTCGATCACGCCGCCGGAGGAATCCTGATTTTTGATACAGGTTTCGAGAAAGGCTTCTGCGCCGGCGGAAGCTTTTTTATCCGGCATACCAGTAGCGGTCTGAGTGATTGCTTCCCGGTCAAAGGTATCCGGATGAATGGAAACAGGACCGATCGAACGGGTATAGGCGCAGACATCGATACCGAGCCGGTTTAAGATCTTTATGGCGATTGCACCGGCGGCAACACGTCCGGTCGTTTCTCTTCCGGAGGAACGGCCGCCGCCGCGATAGTCACGAAAGCCGTATTTTTCATCAAAGGTGTAGTCTGCATGTCCGGGACGGTAGTTCTGGGCGATTTCCGTATAATCGGAGGATCGCTGAGAGGTATTATAGACGAGCAGAGAAATCGGAGTTCCTGTTGTTTTTCCGTCGAAAATGCCGGAGAGGATCTGAACCTCGTCAGCCTCCTTTCGTTGAGTGACATATTTGCCGGAGCCGGGCTTTCTCCTGTCGAGATAAGGCTGGATATCAGCCTCGCATAAGGGAAGGCCTGCCGGACAGCCATCTATGACAGCGCCGATCGCCTTGCCATGGGATTCTCCCCATGTGGAAACGCGGAAAATGGTGCCAAAAACAGAACCGGACATGAAACACACTCCTTTCGATAAGGGATTTTTCCCTATAGTATAAAACATTTTTTTGACGGATACAAGGGAATCTGTTATACTAATTTTTATCTATGCATGGTGAAAACGATTTTCTAGAGAAACGGGGTATATCTTATTTATGAAAAAAACGAGACAGGCGAATCTGGAGCTTCTCAGGCTTCTCGCCATGGTATTTGTTGTGACGGCACACCTGATGAACCATGGAAATCTGATCGGAGCTGCGAAGATGGGGACTGCTTCTTATTATCTGGTTTGGACGTTGTTTGGCGTTTCTTTTACCTGTATCAATCTGTATCTGTTGATCAGCAGCTACTTTCTGACGGAATCGAGATTCAGCCTTTGGAAGCTTGTAAAAATGGCAGTTCAGGTATTGTTTTATGCCTTGGGAATTACGGCGATTTTCTGGATTTTTACAGATGTACCCCATGACTTGGAATATCTGGTCTATTCGATTTTGCCGATTTCGTCGGATTTTTACTGGTTTGTTTCCATGTATGTAGGCATGTATGTGCTGGCACCGGTGATGAATAAGCTGATTCTGGCACTGACGAAGCGTCAGCTTGCCTGTGCGTGTGCCCTGGCGCTGGCTTTGGTGTCTGTGTGGCCAAATATTTTTTATTTTTCTTCGGCCCTCAATACCGCCGGCGGTGTGAGTATATCGTGGTTTCTGACGATTTATCTGTGCGGAGCCTATATCCGTCTGTATTATCAGCCGGATGGAAAATTCCTGAAATGGTTCCTGCCTGCAGTTGGAACATCTCTGTTGATTCCCCTCAGCCGGTTTGTGATCGAGGCACTGCTTTCCACTCCGTTTGGCGCGATCAGCTTTCTGGACGATCTGATGTGGGGGTATAGTGTGTTTTATGCCTATAGCTCGATTCTGGTGACGGCTGCATCGATTTTTTTATTTCTTGCATTTCTGAATCTGAGGATTGCGCCGGGAAGAGGCGCAGGCCTGATCAATCGGATTGCAGGTGCGTCCTTTGGCGTTTATCTGATCCATGATCACTACTATATCCGGGAGAGTCTCTGGACGAAAATCGACGGCGCTGCCTGGCTTGGACACTGGTATCTGCCCTTTGCCTGTATTGGGGTGATAGCAGCGATCTATCTGGTATGTACAGCGATCGAGCTGCTTCGGCAAAAACTGTTTGCACCCTTTGAAACAAGTATGGCGATCGCAGGCTTTTTCCAAAAAGCGGATGATAAATTAAAGAAAATCTGGAATGGAGATTAAGATGAGTGAAAAGATGACCTACAAGGTATTGAAACAGGAGGGACGTGCAAAACGTGCGGTAATGGAAACTGTGCATGGTACGATCCAGACACCGGTTTTTATGAATGTCGGAACTGTTGCAGCGATTAAGGGTGCGGTTTCTACGGAGGATCTGGAAGGGCTGGGCACACAGGTGGAGCTTTCCAACACCTATCATTTGCATGTGCGTCCCGGTGATGAAAAGATCAAGGCGATGGGCGGACTGCATCGCTTTATGAGCTGGAATAAGCCGATTTTGACTGATTCCGGCGGATTTCAGGTGTTTTCACTGGCTGGTCTGCGGAAGATCAAAGAGGAGGGGGTAACCTTCCGCTGCCATATCGACGGGCATAAGATCTTTATGGGACCGGAAGAGAGTATGCGGATTCAGTCAAACCTCGCATCTACCATCGCAATGGCATTCGATGAGTGTGCGCCTGCAAAAGCGGAGAGAAGCTACGTGCAGCCTTCCGTAGACCGGACAACAAGATGGCTGGAACGCTGCAAAAAAGAGATGGCTCACCTGAACAGCCTGGACGATACGATCAATAAGCAGCAGCTTTTGTTCGGCATTAACCAGGGTGCAATTTACTCGGATATCCGAATAGAGCATGCCAAACGGATTACAGACCTGGATCTGGACGGTTATGCGGTCGGCGGTCTTGCAGTCGGTGAGACCCATGAGGAAATGTATCATATTCTGGAAGAGACAGTTCCCTACTTGCCCGTGGACAAACCGACCTATCTGATGGGAGTCGGTACACCTGCAAATATTTTGGAGGCAGTGGAACGCGGTGTGGACTTTTTTGACTGCGTATATCCCACCAGAAACGGACGTCATGGACATCTATATACAAACTTCGGCAAGATCAATCTGTTCAATGCGCAGTATGAGCTGGATATGCAGCCCATCGAGCCAGGATGTCAATGCCCTGTCTGCAGACGGTATTCCAGAGCCTATATCCGTCACCTGTTAAAAGCAAAAGAGATGCTGGGCATGCGCCTGTGCGTCATGCACAACCTGTATTTCTATAATACGATGATGACAGAAATCCGGGATGCACTGGATAAGGGAGAATTTGCAGCGTATAAGAAGCGAAAACTTGACGGCATGCAAAGAATTGTGTATGATGGAAAATAGGCTACGGTAAAGAGACCGTGCGGGGAGAATCCTGCAGGGCAGGGTTTTACTTTATAAACCAGGAGGAATATAGAAAATGAGTATTTTACTGACAGCATCTGAGTCAGCAAGCGCAGGCAGCATGATTCCGCTTATTTTAATGTATGTGGTAGTTTTTGGTGTATTTTTCTACTTCGTACTGTATCGTCCGCAGAAGAAAGAGCAGAAGAAGACCAGCGCAATGCTTTCTACTCTGGAGATCGGAGATTGCGTTCTGACCACCAGCGGCTTCTACGGAATCATCATCGACATCACAGATGATACCGTTATCGTTGAGTTCGGCAACAACAAAAACTGCCGTATTCCGATGCAGAAGAGCGCGATCGTACAGGTGGAAAAGGCTGATACAGAAGCACCTGCAGATACAAAGAAGAAATAAGACGAATTTTAGAGACAGATAAAAGAACCGGAATATGCGCATGTGATAGGCTCACAGGACGTGTGTTCCGGTTTTTTCGTCACACAGCGATATGTAACGCAGGCATCACAAAGTAGCTGGGATCGCAGAGCCGAACTGGACGTTTTCCTCGCGACACCTTCGGCACAAAGCGCCTGCGGAATGGAGGATTTTATGAAAGTTGTTGATATGCACTGCGACACGATCGCAGCACTTTATGAAAACAAAGAAAAAGGGTGGACACTGCAGGACAACAGACTGCATATTCGTCTGGATAAGATGAAACAGGGGGATTACCTGCTTCAGAATTTTGCACTGTTCGTCTGTATAGAAAATTGTGAAGACCCATATCAGCAGGCGCTGACACTGGCGGACTGCTTTGATCGGCAGATGGCACTGTTTCCGGAGCAGATTGGTCAGGTCAGATGCTATAACGACATTTTGGAAAATCAGAAAAACGGGCGCATGAGCGCGCTTTTGACAATCGAAGAGGGTGCGGTGTGTCAGGGCAGCCTGGAAAAGCTGCGGGAATTTTATGACAGAGGTGTCCGAATGTTGACGCTGACCTGGAATTTTCCAAACGAGATCGGTTTTCCGAATTTTGGCATTTCCGGGGATGGCAAGCCGGATAGGACGGTTCCGAACACGAAGGATGGGCTGACAGAGTTTGGATTTTTATTTCTGGAAGAGATGGAGCGGCTCGGAATGATCGTGGATGTGTCCCATCTGTCGGACGCAGGCTTTTATGACGTGGCGTCCCATGCGAAGCGTCCCTTTGTCGCAAGCCATTCCGACGCCCGCGCAATCTGTCCGGCGGTGCGCAATTTAACGGACGACATGATCGGTTTGCTGGCAGAAAAAGGCGGTGTGACCGGACTGAACTTCTGTCCGTCCTTTTTAAATGCCCAAAAGGACTATCCGGGCACAGCTGCAGACGTGGCACGCCATGCGGCACATATCATAAAAGTCGGCGGAGAGGACTGCCTGGGACTGGGCAGCGATTTTGACGGAATTCGGACCCATGCAGAGCTCCCGGGCGCAGACGCAATGCCGGTTCTGGAGGATGCGCTTGCAAAGGCAGGGCTTACCGCCAGACAGCGTGATAAGGTCATGGGAGAAAATGTGCTGCGCGTATACCGGGAGGTGTTGGGATAAGGCGCTGTATTCTGCTTGCAGATTTTCAGACGGAATGTTATACTGAGATCAATCTCACAAAAGAAAAATGCTGCAGAGATTGAGGATGGATTTTTTGAAATGAACATAAATGAAATTGCAAAGTTGGCAAATGTCTCCCGGGCCACCGTTTCCCGTTACTTTAACGATGGCTATGTCAGTGCAGAAAAGCGGGAGCAGATCCGCAGGGTGATCGAGGAGACCGGTTATAAACCGTCTGCGCAGGCACAGATGCTGCGTACCAAAAAGACGAAGCAGATCGGTGTGATCATCCCGAAGATCAATTCCGAATCCATCAGTGGGATGATCTCCGGGATCAGCAAGGAGTTAAAGCAGGCGGGCTTCTGGCTGCTTTTGGCAAACACGGAAAACCAGGAACGCGAGGAAGTGGAGTATTTAAAGCTCTTTTCCGAAAATCAGGTGGACGGGATTATCCTGATCGGGACGATTTTCACACCGGCGCACAAGCGTGCACTGCGCGCGCTGCAGGTTCCGGTCGTGGTGCTGGGACAGAAGCTGGAAGGCTACAGCTGCGTCTATCAGGATGATTATCTTGCAGCAAAGGAATCCGCGCGTATGATGTTAAAGGATGCGAAGCATCCGGCGTGTCTTGGTGTGACGAAGCGAGATCATGCAGCCGGGGAAGAACGTTTCCGTGGATTTTTGGATGTTCTGGAAGAAAAGGGAATAGACTGGGACAACAGCTTTTATGAGGAAAGTGCTTTTTCTGTTGAGGACGGCTATGAGGCAATGGGACGCTTATGGGAGCGGCATCCGGAGATTGATGCAGTATTTGGGGCAACGGATTCTGTAGCGCTCGGCGCGCTTGGCTGGCTGCAGGAGCATCAGATCCGGATTCCGCAGCAGGTTGCGATTTCCGGCGTGGGCGACACGGTTTCCGGGCGGATCGTTGCGCCGAAGCTTTCCAGCGTGCACTTTTTTTACCAGACCAGCGGACAGGAGGCGGCGCGGCTTTTGCTGGAGCTGATGAATGGAAATCCTGCGGGAAAAGAAATTAAAATGGGTTTTCGTACAGAGGAGAGAGGGACGACGCGCTAAACTGCGATTTAGAAAAATTTAAGAATTGTTTTGGAAAAGCTTCCACAGTTTTTGCGGGAGCTTTTTTTGTTGTGTCGGTATGCTTGTACTCAGAAAGAGAAAGCGAGGAATAGCAATGAACGAAACAAAAACAAAACAATCTGTAACACAGCAAAAATCAAACTGGAAGCCCTGGCAGATCGTGCTGGTGATCCTCCTCGGATTATGTGCCCTGCCAGTGGTGGTCCCGGTAGGGCTCGGACTGCTTGCCGCTGCAGTCGGCATTGCAGTAGCACTGGGTGCCTGCGTGCTCGGTCTGTTGGCCTGCAGCGCAGCCTGCGGCATCGGAATGATCCTTGTGCTGGCAGCACTGCTTCTGGGCGGACTGTTTTTCATCGGGACAGGAATTGTTTCGATGTTTCATGCGGTTGGCAGCGGCTTTGCGATTCTGGGCAGCGGCTTTATGATGACAGGCTCAGCAATCCTGGGCACAGCATTGCTGATCGGACTGGTGTGGCTGATCTGGAAAGGAATTTTATGGATCCGCAGCAAGGTTGGCGGAAAGAAAAAAGCCGGCAGCGCAGAGCCGGAACCTGAGGCAGCGCCCGGCGAACAGATGACGGGCACATCTGCTGCTGAAACAGACAGCAACGGATTTCACCTGCTGGAGAAAAAGGAGGCGGACAGCGATGAAAAATAAAACATTGAAAAAGACGCTTCTGATTTCGACAGGTCTGTTGGCAGCAGGCGGTATCTGTATTGGCATTGGGATTGCGATGGGAGGAAGCCCGGTGTTTTATCTGGATAACGAAGGAATTCATTTGAAAGAGACAACAGCTTGCCCGGAGACGGTACAGGATTATGCCGGACAGAAGCAGCTGGCAGCGTTTGAAAAAATTGAGGTGGATCTGAAATACGGAGAGTTTTCTTTGGAGGAAGGCGATTCTTATAGTGTTGAATATCTTCTGGCAGGCGATCGGGAAGAACCGGTGTGCCAGGTGGAGAATGGAACACTCATAGTGAAAGAAGGCGATTTCGGGGAAACGCAGGAAGGAAATCGGTGGTATTTCCGGCTCTGGGGAGAAGAAGGAGAACGGCGGCAGGATGATCCTTATGTGAAAATCACAGTGCCGAAGGGTGCCAGGTTGAAAGAGGTTTCGGTCGATGCACCGTGGGATATCGATCTTGCAGCGAATCTTTTCGCAGAGAAGCTTTCTGTAAAGACGAGCTATGGTGAGATTAAAATGGAGGACTGGAACGGAATTGACCTGAGTATTTACGACGAAGACGGTGACATCAAGACTGGAAATCTGACCGGTAATAAGGTAGAAATCACCGGTTTGTATGGAGAGCTGAACATTGGCTGTATCGAAAGCGCACAGGCATCTTTGGAAGCGGAGAATGGTTCGGTAACTGTTTTTGCAGGAACGCAGGGCACGCTGGATGTAAAAAACAGTTACGGGGATACGAACATATACGGAATGCAGAAGGCGGATGCATATGGATATGATCTTCGCACAGAATATGGTGAAATTCATTTTTCGGGATATGAGATGATGGAAAATGAGAACGGAGACGCAGCAGAGTACAGAAAACAGGCACCCGGCAGTGCTGTCATCCGGGTATCCGCAGAAAACGGCGATATCAAAATCCGGGAGAATGTTGCGCGAAGCACTTTGGAAGAAACAGTTGCAGAAACAAAATCTGTAGACGAAGAGGAGTGATTTCAATTTCATAAAGACGTAGAGACAGCTCCGGCAATCTAAAAAAAGGATTGTCGGAGCTGCTTGTATAAGTTGCCTGAAAAGATGTATACTCTTTTTGGCGAAAACGTGAATTTACAAAATGTCGTGAAAACAGAGGGCGGGGGTTACCATGGATTACAGGAAAACAGCACAGCAGATCTGTGACAACATAGGAGGCAGGAAAAATATCATCAGCGCTGAGCACTGTGCGACGCGACTGCGTCTGGTCATCGGAGACAATGACAAGTGTAGCAAGGAAGCAATCGAAGCAATCGACGGTGTGAAGGGAGTCTTTTTCGCGTCCGGACAGCTGCAGATTATTTTCGGGACAGGAACGGTCAACAAGGTTTACGACGAATTTATCCAGATCGCGGGCATCAGCGCATCTTCCAGGGAAGAAGTCCGACAGGCAGCAAGCACAAAGACGAGCCTTTGGAGGCGTGCAGTAAAGACATTGGGAGATGTATTTATTCCGATCATTCCGGCGATCGTAGCGAGCGGTCTGCTGGTGGGGATTCTGGAAGGACTTTGTGAGGTTTATCCTGCAATGGAGCAGTCCGGTACATATACGATCCTTCACCTGTTTTCGAATGCGGCATTTGTTTTTCTGCCGATCCTGATCGCGATCAGCGCGGCAAAGGTATTTGGCGGAAATCTGTATCTTGGTGCAGTTATCGGTATGATCATGATTCATCCGGATTTGATGAATGCATGGAGTGTTGTAGATGCAGAAAGTATTCCTAAATTGAATGCATGGTTCGGGTTATATCAGATCGAGCTTGTCGGCTATCAGGGACATGTCATTCCGGTTGTGATCGCAGTATGGTTTATGAGCATGCTGGAAAAGAAACTGCACAAGATCGTTCCGGAAATTATCGACCTGTTTGTGACACCGCTTGTGACGGTGCTTGTAACGGGGTATTTGACCCTGACAATTTTCGGACCTGTTTTTTCCTGGGTGGAAAACGGCGTACTGGAAGGCGCTCAGTGGCTGATTACGCTTCCCTTTGGAATCGGTGCGGCACTGTGCGGCGCGGTCTATGCGCCGACGGTTGTAGCGGGTGTACATCATATGTATAGCGCGCTGGAAGCGGGACTGATTTCAAAAAGCGGATTAAATACGTGGATGCCAATTGCGACGGCAGCCAATGTCGGTCAGGGTGCAGCGGCGCTTGCTCTGGCATTAAAAACCAAAAACAGCAAGGTAAAGGCCCTTGCGCTGCCGTCTTCGCTGTCCGCATTTTTAGGCATCACCGAGCCTGCAATTTTTGGTGTCAATATCCGTTACATGAAACCGTTTGTGGCAGGAATGATCGGAGGGGCCTGCGGTGCACTGATTGCCGGATGGACAGGCATCGGAGCGACAGCTTATGGCGTAACCGGACTGTTCGGATATCTGATTACGACGGATGATACGCTGCAATATACCCTTGTGATTGCGGTAGCGTTTGTGGTCAGCTTCGTGATTTCATGGGTGCTGTATCATGATGAGAAAGCGCCTGGCGAGAAAACCGCCGCACGAAAGCAGTAAACCTATATCCGAAAAGAATGGAAAACACGAAATTCATTCCTTCAAGTTATAAAAGCCATATCAAACCGATATGGCTTTTTTCCTGTTTTTATTGAAAAATATACAGTGTTACGTTAAACTTAGAAAGAACAGCTCAATTACAATTGGGCGCAGTATTGGAGGAACAGCTCGATGAAATTACAGATTGCATGCATTCCGGGCGATGGAATCGGACCGGAAATTGTAGCACAGGCGAATAAAGTACTGGATCAGGTGGCAAAGAAATTCGGCCATGAAATAGAACGCAAGGAGATTTTGATGGGCGGTGCATCGATTGATGTGCACGGCGTACCGCTGACAGATGAGGCGATTGCGACAGCGAAGGCGGCAGATGCGGTTCTGATGGGTTCGATCGGCGGAGATACCAACACCTCCCCCTGGTACAAGCTCCCTCCGGAAAAGCGTCCGGAAGCAGGTCTGTTGAAGATCCGCAAAGCACTCAACTTATTTGCAAATTTAAGACCGGCTTATTTGTATCCGCAGCTTGCAGGCGCGTGCCCGTTAAAAGAAGAAATCAGCAAGGCAGGCTTTGACATGCTGATTATGAGAGAGCTGACCGGCGGTCTGTATTTTGGCGAGCGCCATACGACGACAGAAAACGGCGTGCGCAAGGCAGTCGATACCCTGACCTACACCGAAGAGGAAATCCGCCGAATCGCGATCAAGGCGTTTGATGTAGCGCGCAAGAGAAAAGGCAAAGTGACGAGCGTGGACAAGGCAAACGTGCTGGATTCCTCGAGACTGTGGAGAAGCGTGGTGGAAGAGGTGGCAAAGGATTATCCTGACGTGGAGTTGTCTCATATGCTTGTGGACAACTGTGCGATGCAGCTGGTCAAAGATCCGGCGCAGTTCGATGTGATCCTGACCGAAAATATGTTTGGCGATATTCTTTCGGATGAAGCGAGCATGGTGACCGGCTCGATCGGTATGCTGTCTTCCGCAAGCTTAAACGATACAAAGTTCGGCTTATATGAACCCAGTCACGGCAGTGCGCCGGATATCGCGGGCAAAGATCTCGCAAATCCCATTGCAACTGTGCTGAGCGCTGCCATGATGCTGCGTTATACCTTTGATCTGGATAAAGAGGCAGAAGCAGTGGAAGAAGCGGTTCGCAAGGTTCTGGCAGAAGGCTACCGCACCGGAGATATTATGGCCGTAGGGTGTACATTAGTTGGATGCAGCAAGATGGGCGATCTGCTTGCAGAGCGGATTTGATTTATGGGATTTATCCTGTTGAGGGTATTGGAGTTTTTCGTGTTCCGAAAAATGGAGATGCCCGAAACAAAAAACCACCTGCTTTGCGGGTGGAGACAAAGCGTTGTACAAAAAAATCACCTTTCCGTTACAATAGAGTTGTTCAGGCACTATTGTAAGAAAGGAAAGGTGATTTTATGGCGAATAAGAATTATGATTTAGCTCACACAAAATGGATGTGTAAGTATCACATCGTATTCACTCCAAAGTATAGACGAAAAGTTATTTATAATCAATTAAAAGCTGATATAAGAGATATTTTGAAACAGTTATGTTCTTACAAAGGAGTAGAAATCATCGAAGGGCATTTAATGCCAGATCACATTCATATGCTGGTAAGCATTCCGCCGAAGATGAGTGTGTCAAGTTTTATGGGATATTTGAAGGGCAAGTCCGCACTTATGATATTCGATAGACATGCAAATCTAAAGTACAAGTTTGGAAATCGACATTTTTGGTCAGAAGGATATTATGTCAGCACAGTAGGGTTAAACGAAGCGACCATCAAAAAGTATATCCAAGATCAGGAAAAGAACGATGTTATGCAAGATAAATTAGGTGTAAAAGAATATGAAAACCCTTTTAAGGGTTAAGTCGAAGTAGTACAAACGCCCCTTCAAGGGGCATAAGCAACGCGTCAAGTGCAATAGTGACTTGAACGAAGAGAAAGTCTGGGCGCCTTGAGACGCTGTCCGGTGTCAAGGGGTTATACCCAGCGAGCCGAGCCACCCCTTGAAGGGGTGGCGGCGACTGTTTAAAAAGGGTTGACAGATCCGAAAAGGCAGAATATAATCACATTAACATATAAAGTAAGTAGGTTTAAGGAGGAAGAGCAAATGAGCAACGTTTATACATCCGCAGATCAGTTAATCGGCAGAACTCCCCTGCTGGAGTTGACACATATTGAAAAGGCAGAGGGCTTAAAGGCGCACATCTATGGCAAGCTGGAATACTTTAATCCTGCAGGCTCTGTAAAGGACAGAATTGCAAAAGCGATGATCGATGATGCAGAGGCAAAGGGCGCATTAAAGGCAGGCTCTGTAATTATTGAACCTACCTCCGGCAACACCGGCATCGGCCTTGCGTCTGTTGCAGCGGCGAGAGGCTACCGGATCATTATCGTAATGCCGGAAACCATGAGCGTAGAGCGCAGACAGCTGATGAAGGCATACGGCGCAGAGCTTGTCCTGACAGAAGGTGCTAAGGGCATGAAGGGTGCGATCGCAAAGGCAGACGAGCTGGCAAAGGAAATTCCCAACAGCTTCATTCCAGGACAGTTTGTAAACCCTGCAAACCCGGAGGTACACAAAAAGACAACCGGTCCTGAGATCTGGGAAGATTTGGATGGCAAGGTTGATATCCTGGTGGCAGGCGTTGGTACGGGCGGAACCGTGACCGGTACAGGCCAGTACTTAAAGAGCAAAAAGGCTGATGTAAAGGTTGTTGCTGTAGAGCCTGCAGGCTCTCCGGTTTTGAGCAAAGGCACAGCCGGCGCACACAAGATCCAGGGAATCGGCGCAGGCTTCGTACCGGACGTTCTGGACACCGGGGTTTATGACGAAATTATCACCGTAGAGAATCAGGACGCGTTTGCAACCGGCAGAAAGATCGGTCATCAGGAAGGTGTGCTGGTAGGCATTTCCTCCGGTGCAGCAGTATGGGCAGCGATCGAGCTTGCAAAGCGTCCCGAAAACGAAGGCAAGAACATTGTTGTGATCCTGCCGGATACCGGTGATCGTTATCTGTCTACCCCTCTGTTTGCAGAAGAGTAAGAGGCAGAGTTTAAGCTCTGTTACAGTTCACCCGTGCCATTCGTGAAAATTTTCTTGACAGAGCGAAACGGGTATGCTATCTTGTAAAAAACAAAAAGCGATGACGAAGAAAAGTAGTACAGACAGACGGCACAGAGAGCAGGCGGCGGTGGGAGTCCTGCGCGGATATCTGTAGGAAAGAACACTTCCGAGCTGCAAGCTGAACGCAGGATCTGTAAGTAGGCGAGCCGGAGTCCCACGTTACAGGGATAGCGTTTCATGGGAACGCGAAAAAGGGGCCGTACAAGGAAGTGCGGCAAGTTAGGTGGCACCGCGGATATAGCAGCAGCTATTCGTCCTATCTCCAATAGGACAAATGGCTGCTGTTTTTGCGTTCTTACAGTTCCCTTCGCAGCTTTCCGTGCGCAGCTTCTCATGCGAGCATGGAATCTGCACCCGGAAAGCGAAAGAGAAACTGCAACGCAGCAAAAGAAAAGGAGGAAAAGCTTATGTGTTCCATTCTCTGCTACGCGGGAAAAGATGTCACCAAAGAAACGATGGAAGGATATCTGTTAAAGACAAAGATGAGAGGACCGGATGCCCAGCAGGTCGTTGAGACCGAATTCGGGTATCTCGGCTTTGCAAGACTTGCGATCATGGGGTTGACCACGGACGGCATGCAGCCGTTTCAACGGGACGGCAGCTGGGTGATCTGCAATGGTGAAATTTACGGCTTTCGCAAAATCAAAAAGGAGCTGGAAGAGCGCGGTTATCAGTTCCAGAGCGGTTCCGACTGTGAGGTTTTGCTTCCGCTATATGAAGAATATGGACTGGAAATGTTTTCCCATCTGGATGCGGAATATGCCTGTGTATTGTACGATCACAAAAGCGGCAAGCTGATCGCAGCCCGTGACCAGATCGGAATCCGTCCGTTGTTTTATGGTTATTCCAAGAGCGGAAAGATTGCATTTGCCAGTGAGGCAAAGAACCTGATCGGCTGGGTGGACGAGGTGCGTGCATTTCCGCCCGGAAGCTATTATTATGATGGGAAATTTGTCAAATATGAGGATATCGCAGCTGTCCATGGTTATGTGCACGAAGATATTGATGTGATTACAAAAAACATCCATGATAAGCTGACGGAGGGGGTAAAGAAACGTCTGGATGCAGACGCTCCGCTGGGCTTTTTGTTATCCGGCGGTCTGGACTCAAGCCTTGTATGTGCAATTGCAGCAGACATTTTGAAAAAACCGATCAGGACCTTTGCAATCGGCATGGACACAGATGCGATTGATTTAAAATATGCAAAAGAAGTTGCTGATTTTATCGGCGCAGAGCATACCGAAGTCATCATGACAAAGGAAGAAGTGCTGGAAAGCCTGGAAACCGTTATCGAAGCGCTTGCAACCTATGACATCACGACGATCCGTGCGAGCATGGGCATGTACCTTGTCTGCAAGGCAATCCATGAAAAAACAGACTTAAAGGTGCTGCTGACCGGTGAAATTTCCGACGAGCTGTTCGGCTATAAATATACGGACTTTGCACCGAGCGCGGCAGCCTTTCAGGAAGAGGCAGCAAAGAGAATCCGTGAGCTGTACTGCTATGATGTCCTGCGTGCCGACCGGTGTCTTGCGGCAAACAGCCTGGAAGCCCGTGTACCCTTCGGCGATCTCGACTTTGTCCGTTATGTGATGTCTATTGACCCGGCGAAGAAGTTAAACACCTACGGAAAAGGAAAATATCTGCTGCGCAAGGCATTTGAAGCAGATCATATTTTGCCGGAAAACATCCTGTGGAGAGAAAAAGCTGCATTCAGCGATGCAGTAGGACACAGCATGGTGGATGATTTAAAAGAATACGCAGAGAAGTATTACACCGACGAGGAATACGAAACGCTCCGCCAGAAATATGATTTTGCACAGCCCTTCACAAAAGAAAGCCTGCTGTATCGGGAAATCTTTGAAAAGTATTATCCCGGACAGGCAAGGATGGTGCCGGACTTCTGGATGCCCAACAAGAGCTGGGAGGGCTGTAATGTCAATGACCCCAGTGCCCGTGTGCTGGCAAACTACGGTGACAGCGGAAAATGAAAAAGAATCCTGCTCTACAGGATTCTCCGCCTGCGGCGGGTCGCGCAAGCGACATTCTACCATTCCGCCGCAGTGCGATCCTCGCGGAGCGTTTTTATCGTATGGAAACGAAGTTTCCTATATGATAAAAATAACGGGTGGGGCTTATAAGCCCCACCCGTTTACGCGTTCCATTCGCATTCGCCGGACGTGCGGAACATCAGCAGCGCCTCGCGGCAGGAAAATTCACCCAGCTCATAGTATCCGTGGGAAAGTCGGTTGATGCGTTCCAGAGAAACTGCGCGGTTGGCACATTTTGGCTGGTCATAAATAAAACGGATGCCCTTGGCGTAATATTCAGCGTCGAATTCGGGAGTCCCTTCTTCCTCATAATAAGGGTCGAAGAAAAACACCTCATCCCTGGAAATGCCGGTTAAAAGCACATAGTGCGGAACTTCAAGAAAAAGACGCAGCACGACAGCTGCGCCGTGCAAAAGCGCCTGACTGATTTCGCTGTCCGGGGACAGTGTAACATCGTTACCGAAAAGAAACTGCGTCTGGATCGGAAAAGAGCGGACAGCTGCCAGCTGATTTAACCAACTGCCGACAAAACGCATTGCGGCGGCGGAAGTGCCGTGACGGCATGGTTGTCCCTGTTCGTTATAAGTGTCCATTGTATAGAGCATAATACATTTGAGGATGTCAGGACTGATTTCTTCCCGATCAAACAGGTAGCGGATTCCGTTGGTAATAGAAACAGAACCGCAGTCATATTCTGAGGACTGATAATTTAAGTAATTTTTCATTGAAAAATCCTCCGGTAAAGCATATTATATAAGGTCAGTGGATTGTTCCGTACTGCGCACTCCCACAATCCTACCCACCTATGAGCAAGCTCCTGTGGGCTTAGACCTTTTGACCCTGGCATCCTTATAGGATAGAAAGAATCGTGCGCTCTGCTGTCGAATATAACGCGAACCCCGTATTTTGTCAAGAATATGGGAATAGAGTCTTGACAGATCGAAAAAAATAGAATACAATTCTCACTAACATACCGGATAGATAGGTATTGAGCGGCTGATGATTCGCCCAAAAGGAGGAGCAGTTATGAAAAAACGAAACAGGATCTTAAGCCTGCTTCTGGCAGGAGTGATGGCGCTGGGACTGACCGCGTGCGGCGCATCGAATGCAGGTGCTGCAGCAGATGAAACCGGAAGCGCAGCGGTGAGCACAGAGAGTGCATCCTCAGACACAGCAGCTTCGGGAGAGAAGATTATCAACGTCGGTGTGACCAATACCATCGGCAGTATCAATCCCCTTTTGTTAAACGGCGGCGAGATTAACAAATATGCGACCGGACTGATGTTTTTGCCGTTGATGGAGCTGGATGCTGACTTGAACTTCGAGGGCATGCTGGCAGATTCCATCACAACAGAAGATAACAAAAACTTTATCGTTCACATCGATGATGCTGCAACCTGGTCGGACGGAACGCCTGTTACAGCAGATGATGTGGTTTATACCGCGCTTCGCCTGGCGAGCCCGGTCATCGGCAATACTGCAATGATGTATTATGTATTTGAAGGTGTTGGCGACGACGGCTTTGTAGAGGAAGGTGCAGAGAGCATCGACGGCATTCAGAAGGTAGACGATAAAACGGTACAGTTTACGACCAAAGAAGAAATGCCGATTACTACCTTTGAAAACAGCTATGCGAGATATCTGCTGACTCTGCCCAAGCATGTGATCGAGCAGTATTCCGAGGAAGAGCTTTCCACAGCGGATTGGTTCAACCATCCCGATGTTGTCAGCGGACCGTTCATCGTAACGGATTTTGATGTGGATCATTATATTTCCTATGAAGCGAACAAGGATTATTGGAAGGGCGCGCCCAAGATCGACAAGCTAAACATCAAAATCGTAGACGGCAGTCAGCTGTATGCAGGTCTGCAATCCGGCGAAATCGATATCACCCAGCAGACGATGAGTGATATCCCGCAGGAGGACTATGAGAGCGTAGAAGCCCTGGACAACGTAGACGTTGTATACGGTTCCCCGGTTACCAACCAGTCCGTATTTATCCAGACAAAGAACGTTCCGGATGTAAAAGTTCGTCAGGCGATGCTGTATGCGATCGACCGTCAGCAGATTCTGGAGGAACTGTTAAACGGACATGGCGAAATTGTAGATGGATTCCTGTCCAGTGCAAGCCCGTTCTATGATGATTCCCTTACACCGGTTTCCTATGATCCGGAAAAGGCAAAAGCACTTCTGGAAGAAGCTGGATGGGACGGCTCCCAGACAATCCGTTTCTATGTAAATTCCGGCGATTCGACCTTTGTAAACGCAGCCTCCATCATCGCTGCAGAGTGGGCTGCAGTCGGCATCAAGGCGGAAATCCAGACCGTTGACTTCGCAACGCTGATGAGCGTTGCAGGCACAGAGGACTATGATGTACTGGCAGTACAGTACACCTATGCGCCGGTGGATCCCTATCCGGATGTAGCATGGCTGCTTGGCGGGGAAGGAAGCTGGACCGGCTACAGCGATGATACGTTAAACGACGCGTTGACCCAATCCCAGCTGACAAGTGATCCGGAGGAAACAAAAGAGCTGTTCTCCGTTGTGGATAAAAAGGTACAGGAAGATGTTCCGATGTTCTCCGCCTATGTTATCAGCGCACAGGGGGCAGTCAGCAAGCGGATTACAGGCGCAGCTCCCAGCGTATACGGCTTCTTCAACGATGTCCAGAACTGGGACGTAGTGGAATAAAGAAGAATCCTGTTTCACAGAATTCTATTCTGCCGCAGTGGGATCTTTGCGGAGCATTTTTATCAGAGAAAAATGTAGTTTTCCTCCGATAAAAAGTTTGTATTTCATATATTTTATGCTATGATAATAACTGCCGCACATCTCTTTTTTGGGAGGTGTGCGGCAGAATCTGATATATGAGTAAAGTGAGGAAAAGCAAATGCCGCATTTACTGGAAGTAGAGGGGCTGACAACCGTTTTTGACAGCGACTACGGACGCACTGTCAGCGTGGACCATGTAAATTTTCATGTAGATAAGGGAGAAGTTGTATGTATCGTCGGCGAATCCGGCTGTGGCAAGAGTGTGACCTCACTTTCTATTATGGGGCTGCTTGGAAGAGGCGGAACCGTGACGGAGGGAAGCGTCGTATTCGAGGATAAGAACCTTCTGACGATGACGGAAAAAGAGCTGGATAAAATCCGGGGCGACCGTCTGACGATGATTTTCCAGGACCCGCTGACCTCTCTCGATCCGGTCTTTACAGTCGGCAACCAGCTGATGGAGAGCATCCGAAAGCATATGAGACTGTCAAAAGAAGAGGCGCGAAAGCGGGCAGAGCAGATTTTAGGAAAAGTTGGTATGCCCGATCCTCACGGTGTCATGAAAAAATATCCCCATACGCTTTCCGGCGGCATGCGCCAGCGTGTGATGATCGCGATGGCTCTGTGCTGCAATCCGGGCCTGCTGATCGCAGATGAACCGACGACGGCACTGGATGTGACGATTCAGGCACAGATTATGGCGCTGTTGCGCAATCTGCAAAAAGAGAGCGGGATGTCGATGATCCTGATCACCCATGACATCGGGCTGGTAGCGAGCATGGCGGACCGCGTGATCGTTATGTACGCCGGACAGATGATCGAGGAAGCACCGGTAAAGGAGCTGTTTGCTGCACCGGCACATCCGTATACAAAGGCACTTTTGCAGACGGTTCCCGGAATTTATGACGAAAAGGACAGGGAGCTTGTCGCGATTCCCGGCATGGTTCCGGAAAACTATGATTCGATCCCCGGCTGTCGGTTTGCAGACCGCTGCGCCTTCCGGACAAAAGGCTGCGATCAGCCTCAGAGCTACAGACAGATCGGGGAAGGACATTTTGTCAGATGTATGCTCGCCAAAGAAGGAGAAACGTGAAGATGAGCATAAATATGGAAGAAAAAAACACGGAGAAGGAGCCGCTGATCCGGGTAGAAAACCTGAAAAAATATTATCCCATCCGGGGCGGCGTTATTACCCATACGACAGGCTATGTGCATTCGGTGGACGGCGTTTCCTTTTCGATTGCAGAGGGAGAAACCCTCGGTCTGGTGGGCGAATCCGGCTGCGGCAAATCGACGGTGGGCAGACAGCTGGTCGGCCTGGAAAAGCCGACGGGCGGCAGGCTGTTTTATCATGGAAAGGATATGGAGAAGCTTTCCGGAAAAGAGAAAAAGAGCGTGCGCACGCAGCTGCAGATGGTGTTCCAGGACCCATATTCTTCCCTGAATCCGAGAAAGCATATTTATGAAATTTTATCCCAGCCGATGCTCTATCATGGGATTTCCAATAAAGAAACTGTCCACAGGGATGTTGATCGACTGCTGGATATGGTAGGACTTCCCAAACATGTCCTCGGACGCTACCCGCATGAGTTCTCCGGCGGACAGCGGCAGAGAATTGGGATAGCGCGGGCACTGTCTTTAAATCCCCGGTTTTTGGTCTGCGATGAGCCGGTCAGTGCGCTGGACGTTTCGATTCAGGCACAGATTCTGAATTTGCTGCGCAGCCTGCAAAAGGACCTGGGGCTGACGTGCATGTTCGTTGGACATGGACTCGGCGCGGTCAACTATGTCAGCGACCGGATCGCAGTCATGTACCTTGGTAAAATTGTGGAGATCGGGCCGGCGCAGGAGGTGTTCCATCATCCGGTACACCCTTACACCCGTGCCCTGATCGATGCAGTGCCGATTGCAGATCCCAAAAAGCGGGAACAAAAACCGCTTCTGACCGGAGAAATCGGCTCCAGCACGAACCCGCCCTCCGGCTGCCGCTTCCATCCGAGATGTCCGTATGCGACGGAAAGCTGCAGACAGGAAGTGCCGGAGCTTTGCAGTGTTTTCCCAGGCAGCAGTCATCTTGCGGCGTGCCCATATGCAATTGCGCAGCTGACTGGCGGCGCACCCGCATACGATGCGAAGATGCAGCAGGTTGTCGTAGAGCAGAAATGGAGATAAAAGTGACATGGGAAAATATATGATCAAGCGCATCCTGATCGCCATCCCGGTTCTGATCGGGATCACGATCATCGACTATGCGATTATGTGTCTTGCGGGCAGCCCACTGCAGATGCTGCAGGGACCCCGAATTTCCCAGGCTGCGGTTGCGGCAAAGGAAATCGCCCTCGGTCTGGATAAACCGTTTTATGTGCAGTATTTTGTCTGGTTAAAACAGCTTTTACATGGAAATATGGGCTATTCGATCAAGTCCTATCAGGCAGTCAGCGAGATGATCGCAAGCCATTTGGGACCGACGCTTTTGCTGATGGGCGTATCGCTTCTGGTCAGCTTGCTGATGGCGGTGCCCGCCGGAATTTACAGTGCGATCAAGCAGTATTCCGCAGGAGATTATACGGTTGTTACACTTTCCTTCTTGGGAAGCAGCGTGCCCGGATTTTTCCTTTCTTTGCTGTTGATCTATCTGTTTACGGTAAAACTTGGCTGGCTTCCGTCCAGCGGAATGGCGACGCTCGGAACTGCAGGCGGCGCGGGTGATGTGGCAAAGCATATGGTGATGCCGGTGTTAGTCTTGGCTACCTCCATGGCGGGTACAAATATCCGTTATATTCGAAGCGCGATGCTGGAAATTTTGCAGCAGGATTACCTGCGCACGGCAAAGGCAAAGGGAATCGGAAGATTTCTTGTCATCAATAAGCATGCGCTGCGCAACGCACTGATCCCGATTATTACGGTAATCGGAATGGAGATTCCGGTGCTGTTCGGCGGTCAGGTTATCATTGAGCAGGTCTTTTCCTGGCCGGGACTCGGACTGATGACGATGAGCGCAATCACGAACCGGGATTATCCGGTTATTATGGGTGTCTGCCTGCTGTCTGCAATCGTTGTGCTGGCGGCAAACCTGATTACGGATATTTTATATGCGCTGGCAGACCCGACAATCCAGCTGAAATAGGAGCGGCGAAGATGGAGAAAAAAGATCGTATCAAAAAAGATATTTCAAGAGAAAGCTATTTGCAGACCGTCATCCGTCGTTTTAAACAACATCATCTGGCAACGGTCAGCCTTGTGATTTTAGCGGTTTTGGTGGTGGCAGCGCTTTTGGCCCCGATCATCGCACCGTACAATCCGGATGAAATCGTCGGAGGCTTTTCCAAAGCGCCCACAGCAGAGCATTGGCTGGGAACGGATCAGATCGGTCGTGACGTCTTGAGCCGGCTTTTGTATGCGACGCGGATTTCCCTGTTGGTCGGTGTGCTGGCGACGGCGATCTCTACTGTGATCGGTGTGATTCTAGGACTGATCGCCGGGTATTTTGGCGGCGCTGCGGATATGATTATCATGCGCTTTACGGATATGGTCATGTCGTTTCCCTATATTTTGCTGGTGCTGGTTGCGGCGTCGATTTTTAAGCCGGGGCTCTGGAGCATCATCCTGATTCTGGGCTTTGTAGACTGGCCGGGAATTGCCCGTCTGGTTCGCGGCAATGTGCTGAGCCTGCGGGAGAGTAATTTTATTAAAAGTGATCTCGTGGCAGGAATGCCGCTTCCGTATATTCTGTTTTCCGAGATTCTGCCAAATACCGCTGCGCCGATTCTGGTGTATGCAACGTCGGTTCTGGCGTTGTCGATGTTGGATGAGGCGGCACTTTCGTTCCTCGGAATGGGTGTGCAGCCGCCGACCGCGAGCCTTGGAAACATGTTAAACGGCGCGCAGTCGCTGACTGTACTGACGAAACAGCCGTGGCTCTGGATTCCGTCCGGGCTGATGATCGTGGTGCTGGTCATTGCGATTAACTTTATCGGTGACGCGCTGCGGGATGCGCTGGATCCCAATAGCGGAAAGTAAGACTGGAACACGCAAAAGCAGAAAGAACTGCAGCAGGAACACTGCAGGAGGACATCGGAGGGATTTGCGATGATACAGGAAATGGATTTAATGGAAATTTTTTACTGGTTTCACAGACATCCGGAGCTGTCTTATGAGGAATACGATACAACTGCACAGATTAAAAAGCTGTTGAAAGCAGCGGATGTAAAGATCCTGCCGATTCCGATGGAAACCGGTCTGATTGCGGAGGTAAAGGGAGAAAAGGATGGTCCGCTGCAGGCACTTCGCTGCGATATTGACGCGCTGCCGATTACTGAGCTGACGGATTTACCTTATGCGTCGAAATGTCCGGGAAAGATGCACGCCTGCGGACACGATTTTCACATCACGGCGGGAATCGGGACTGCGATCTGGCTGCAGGAACATAAGGACGAGCTCTGTGGGACAGTGCGGTTTTTCTTCCAGCCAGGAGAAGAGTCCTCCTTGGGGGCATGGAAAGTGTTGGAAACGACGGCACTCGATTCGGTTACGCGCGTCTGGGGCTTTCATTCTGATCCGACCAATTTGGTCAATGCCATCGGCATCCGGGAGGGCGCAGTTGCGGCGGCAGTAGATCGGTTTGTGATTACGATAACGGGCGTCGGCTGCCACGGCGCACACCCGGATGATGGAGTTGATCCAATTCCGGCGGCTGCAGCCATGGTTCAGGCATTTCAGACGATCGTGACCCGCAATATCAATCCGTTCCATCCTACACTCATCAGCGTTACGCGATTGGAAGCGGGCAATACCTGGAATGTGATTCCGCAGACAGCACAGCTGGAGGGAACTGTTCGGACCATGGATCGGCAGGATCGCTGCCTGTTTGAAAAACGCTTAAAAGCAATTGCAGAGCAGACCGCATCTGCCTATGGAGCGTCCGCAGAGGTAGAGTGGATTCCGGGTCCTCCGGTTGTTTGCAACGATGCAGAAATGGCGGCTTTTGCAAGGAAAACGGCAGAAGCGGAGGGCTTTCAGACTGTTCCGGAAGAACAGTCGCTCGGCGGAGATGATTTTTCTTTCTACATGGAGAAAGTGCCCGGCTGCTATATTAAAATCGGCATCGGAAAGGGGGCGACAATCCATCAGCCGACCTTTCAGGTGGACCCGGCGGCATTGATGCCTGCGGTACGGTATTTGAGTCGTCTGCTGCTGCGCTGGGGCGAGGAAAATGCCTGAGTGACGCAGCCGAGGAATATGTACAGCAATACGCAGCTTTTGCGTAAGAACACAATATAAGAAAAGGGGTAAAAAACATGAGCACATTTCGATTTGCCATTATGGGAGCAGGTAACATCGCACATCAGTTTTGCGATGCAGTGACGCTGGTGGAGGACTGTGAGGTGAGCGCGATCGCCAGTAAGGATCTGGGACGCGCACAAAAATTTGCGGAGGAATGCAGCGTAGCCCATGCGTATGACAACTATGAGCAGATGCTGATAGAGGAAAAGCCGGACTGTGTTTATATTGCAGTGACGCCAAACGACCATTTCCGTCTGACGATGCTTTGTCTGGAGCATCGCGTTCCGGTGTTGTGCGAAAAAGCGATGTTTACAAACAGTGCAGAGGCAAAAGCCGTTTTTGAAAAAGCAGAAAAAGACCAAACCTTTGTAATGGAAGCGATGTGGAGTCGTTTTCTGCCGGCGGTCAACCAGGCAAAAAAATGGGCGACAGAAGGAAAAATCGGCAGACTGGAAGCCTTACAGGGAAGAATCGGTTTTCTCGCGCCGGAGGGAGCAGACAATCGGTATCACAGCCCTCTGCTGTGCGGCGGAGCTGCGACGGATATCACGGTTTATGCCTATGAAATCGCGACCTGGCTGGTCAATGAGCCTGTCCGCAAAACCTATGCGGCTGCGAACCTTGATCAGACCGGTGTAGACTTAACCGATCAGGTTACGGTGAAGTTCGAACATGTGCTGGCAGATCTTGTGACGAGCTTTGCAGCGCCCATGGGCAACAACATGGTGATTTACGGTCGGGAAGGGCGCATTGAGCTGCCCGATCCCCATTATGCGTCCAAATGCTTTTTATATGGGGCGGATGGAATGCTGAAGGAAGAATTCACAGATACGACGACGCAGAAGGGCTTTACCTACGAGATCGAAGAGACGATCCGCTGCGTGCGCGCAAAGAAGACGGAAAGTCCGGTTGTTCCGCATGCGACGACAATTGCCTGCGCGGAGCTGTTTGATCAGATTCAGACGGCAAAGAAAGAGTGAACTATCGGAAACAACGTGCAGAAAAAGGCGGTACAGATTTTGAGCTCTGTACCGCTTTTGTGTTGGTGTACCCGGTGCGCATTCCTGCAGGGCGGGGTTTCTGTCGCGAAGTTTAGAAATAATCCGAAAAATACGGTTTCTTGACCGGAATCAGCCGCTCCAGCCAGGTTAGCATGTAGTATTCCGTTGAAATTTTTTCATGGTCGTAAAGATAGGTCGGGCGCTTGTAGCCCATCATCAAGGCAGTGAGCGTGTTAATGTCGAGTTCTACGACGTTAATGGACTGATTGTCCTCGACACGCTCACAGGTTGTTCCACCCTCGTGCCAGGAAACGAGAAAATCTCCCTGATTCCAGGAAGCAAGGCCGTCTGTAACCCGGAAATGGATTTTGAAATCCTCCGGTTGGATCTGCCAGGGATACTCCTGCAAAAAGCTTTCAACATCCACGATTCGTGCCATAATATAGGGAGCTATCGTTTCTTCAATCTCACTGTCTTCAAACAGATATGCCATGGGTTCGCCGGAATAATTATCCCCTCGTACCTGTGTGATCATAGAAAAATGCGCGCTGATGTAGTTCCATAGACCGTGTCTGGCCTCGCTGGTTAAATAAACCATTTCCTTAATATGAAAAATTTCATTTGCAATGTAATAAACCAGATAACCAAGGGGCTTGTGCTCTTCATTATAATAAAGGGCTACGATCATATCATCATTTTCCCAGCGCCAGTATTCATCCCAGGCCAGCTTGTCGCGAATGAGTGCACCGTGGTGCTGCATGGCGAAATAGGAATACACGTTATGAAAATCCTCGGAATCCAGGCTGACACGTTCGACCATGCCCCGGACGGGGAAGGCCTTTGGAAGCTGCGTATCCTTGACAGTGAAGGTGAGTTTGTCGGACACGATCTCCCAGCCCATTTTCCGATAAAATGGAATGGAATATGGATATAGAAAGGAAATGGGAAGCTTCTTTTTGTGCATATAGTCGATGACATAGCGCATCAGGGAATGAATCAGTCCGCGTCCGGTGTATTCCGGATAAGTAGTGACTCCGGTGATGCCGCCCATCGCCATAATGTTATCCTGAATGTTGATCTGCATGGAATAAACAACGATCATGGATGCCAGCTTTTCTTTATAAAACCAACCGAGTACATAAGCGTCCTCGAGAATCGGACGTTTGGCATATTTGATCTCCTCCTGCTCCCAGCCGGTCTGGAAGAGCTCGTAGGAGGTTACCTGAAAAGCATACTGTAAAAGTGCGTTGAACTGCTCCAGATCGTTGTGATCGAGCTCACGCATGCGGAAATCACCGTTGATTTCAAGGTAAGTGTGCGTGTCCTTGTCTGACATAGAAGATGCCTCTTTTCTGAATGATGCGGTCTTTAGATTTCAAAGACATCATACAACCAAATGAAAGGCTCGTAAAGAGGAAAACTTTTCGCATGACAGCTTTTGAAATTTAGAGTATACTGTGATATCAGAGAGTCGTATGGATGAAACGACTGCAGAAAGGGACAGGAGGCAAATTGATGAATCAGATTCCCCAGGCAGGAGAAATTTATCAGCATTTTAAAGGAAAGCTTTATCGGATTGTGGCACTGGCAACCCATACGGAAACCGGTGAGCAGCTTGTGATCTATCAGGCACTTTATGGAGAGTTCCAGGTTTTTGCAAGACCGCTTTCCATGTTTTTGGAAAAGGTGGATGCAAAGAAATATCCTGATGCAGCGGGAAAAGACCGTTTTATGAGAATCCCGATGGCAGAAGCAGCGGCAGTGCCCCAGCCCGTTCCAGCGCCGTCAGAAAACCCTGTTGAGCCCCGGCCCGCTGCAATGTCGTCAGAGAACCCTGTTGAGCCCCGGCCCGCTGCAATGCCGTCAGAGAGCACTGTTGAGTCCCGGGCCGTTGCAGCATCCTCAGAGAACTCTGTTGAGCCCCAGCCCGATCCCGGTCTGCTCGCTTTTTTAGATGCGGACAGCTACGAAGAAAAGCTGGAAGTATTTGCATCGCTGGAGGGCAAAGTCGATCTTCATATGTTGAATGCCATTGCTGCTTCCCTGGATCTGGAGCTTTCGGAGGGCAGCTTGGAGGAGCAGTACGACACGCTGAAAAGCTGCCTGATGACACTGGAGCGTTATGAGTGCAATCGCCTGCGGTGAGCAAAAAAGAAAAAAACGGAGAACTGGATTGAAGCAACAAACCTCAAGGAATATTGAAGTACAGAGAAAACAGGAACTGTTAAACCGGATTGCGCCGGGGCTATTAACATGGTATGATAAAAGCAGACGGAGCTTACCCTGGCGGGAAGAACCGACGCCGTATCGGGTCTGGGTATCGGAGATCATGCTGCAGCAGACGCGGGTCGAGGCGGTAAAACCGTATTTTGCGCGCTTTATGGAACGACTGCCGGATATCGAAGCGCTCGCCGAAGTGGATGATGATGAATTATTAAAACTTTGGGAAGGGCTCGGCTATTACAGCAGGGCACGGAATTTAAAGGCTGCGGCACAGCAGATTGTGACAGAATACGGCGGAGAGATGCCGTCGGATTACAGGGAGCTTTTAAAGCTAAAAGGAATCGGAAGCTACACAGCTGGCGCGGTTTCTTCGATTGCCTTTAAACAGCCCAATCCCGCAGTGGACGGAAACGTGCTGCGCGTCATTGCCCGGCTTTTGGAGGATAACAGCGATATTTCCGATCAGTCGGTAAAAAAAAGAGTAGAGGATGATCTGCGTCCTGTCATGCCAAAGGATCGCCCCGGTGACTTTAATCAGGCGTTGATGGAGCTTGGCGCAACCGTCTGTCTGCCAAACGGTGCACCGAAGTGCAGCAACTGTCCGTGGCAGGAATTCTGTCTTGTAGGATTGCATGGCACCTGGCAGCAGTATCCGCAAAAGGCAGCCAAAAAGGCAAGGACGATCGAAGATAAGACGATTCTCGTGATTCGGACGAGTAGACAGGTCGTTTTGCGTAAGCGTCCGAAAAAGGGACTGCTGGCGGGACTGTATGAATTTCCGGCGATGGACAAAAAGGCATCGTTGGAAGAGGTCAGGGAATGGCTGAAAAAACAGGGTGTGGAAGCTGTCCGGATAGAGACGCTTCCGGAATCAAAGCATATTTTCACCCATAAGGAGTGGCACATGACCGGCTATCAGGTTCTGGTGGATGAACTGGAGCCCATGGGTCAGGATGAATCCCTCCTTTTTGTTGAGACACAGGAAATCGAAGGAAATTACCCGATTCCGTCCGCATTTGCAGCCTACAGCGCCTATCTGAAAATTCAGACAGGTATCCAGAAGATGAAAGGAACAACACTATGAAACTGCTTTCTATTGCAATTCCCTGCTATAATTCGCAGGATTATATGGCACATTGCATCGAATCTCTGCTTCCGGGGGGAGAGGATGTTGAAATTTTGATTGTCAACGACGGTTCGAAGGATGACACCGCTAAAATCGCAGACGAATATGCGGCAAAATATCCTACGATCGTAAAGGCGATCCATAAGGAAAACGGCGGACACGGCTCTGCGGTCAACACCGGAATTGAAAATGCGACCGGAATTTATTTTAAAGTGGTAGACAGTGACGACTGGGTAAAAGAAGATGCCTATCTCGCCATTCTGGAAAAGCTGAGAGAGCTGACCGGCGGTGTGGATACACTTGATCTTCTGATCAGCAACTTTGTTTACGAAAAAGAGGGTGAACGCCGCAAAAAGGTGATGCGTTATAAACATGTCCTGCCGGAATACCGTATGTTTGGCTGGGAAGATGTCGGACGTTTCCATGTTGGTCAGTATATCCTGATGCATTCCGTTATTTACCGGACGAAGCTTTTGCGGGAATGCGGTTTAAAGCTTCCGGAGCATACGTTTTATGTGGACAATATTTATGTCTTTGAGCCTCTGCCGTATGTCCGCAACATGTACTATCTGGATGTGAATTTCTACCGCTATTTTATCGGCAGGTCAGATCAGTCCGTCAACGAAAAGGTCATGACCGGACGAATCGACCAGCAGATCAAGGTCAACCAGATCATGACAGACTACTTTGTGGAAAAGAAGAGCGAGATCATGGGCAATAAGCCCCTTGCAAAGTATATGCTAAGCTATCTGGACATCATTACGACGATCTCCTCCATCCTGCTGATCCGCATCAACACACCGGAATCTCTCGAGAAAAAGCGTGAGCTGTTAAACTACATCAGCCAAAAGGACAAGAAGGTTTACAGAAAGCTGCGTTACGGCCTTTTAGGAAACTGTATGAATCTGCCTGGAAAAACCGGAAGATGGATTTCCGTGGAAGGCTACAAAATCTGCCAGAAGTTTTTTGGCTTCAACTAATCGAAAAAAATCTTGTTGTCCTTTGCAAATTGTGCTAGAATATACAATGGGTTTTTAGGGAATACGTTTACAGAAAGGATAATATGGGTGGATTTATGAAAAGACAAGACATTCATAAGGTACTGATTATTGGCTCAGGACCGATCATTATCGGACAGGCATGTGAGTTCGATTACTCCGGCACACAGGCTTGTAAGGCACTGAAAAAGCTGGGCTACGAAATCGTACTGGTAAACTCGAATCCGGCAACGATCATGACAGATCCGGACACAGCGGATATCACATATATTGAACCGCTGAATGTGGAACGTCTCGAGCAAATTATTGAGAAGGAACGCCCGGATGCACTGCTTCCGAACCTGGGCGGACAGTCCGGACTCAATCTTTGCTCCGAACTGCAGGCAGCAGGCGTGCTGGACAAATACAATGTAAAGGTAATCGGCGTTCAGGTAGATGCAATTGAGCGCGGCGAAGATCGTATTGAGTTTAAGAATACCATGAATGCGCTTGGTGTTGAGATGGCAAGAAGCGACGTCGCCTACTCCGTAGACGAGGCACTTGCGATTGCGGACAAGCTGGGATATCCGGTTGTTCTGCGTCCTGCATACACCATGGGCGGCGCCGGCGGCGGTCTTGTTTATAATAAGGAAGAATTAAAGACAGTCTGCGCAAGAGGTCTGCAGGCGAGCCTCGTGGGTCAGGTTCTGGTAGAAGAGTCCATTCTTGGATGGGAAGAGCTGGAGCTGGAAGTTGTCCGCGATGCAAAAGGAAATATGATTACCGTATGCTTTATTGAAAACATCGATCCCGTTGGCGTGCATACCGGTGATTCCTTCTGTTCCGCTCCAATGCTGACGATTTCCGAGGAGGTACAGAAGAAGCTGCAGGATCAGGCATATCGTATCGTAGACGCAATTGAGGTGATCGGCGGTACGAATGTACAGTTTGCACATGATCCGATTTCCGGTCGTGTTGTTGTTATTGAAATCAACCCCAGAACTTCCAGATCTTCTGCACTTGCAAGTAAGGCAACCGGTTTCCCGATCGCTCTTGTTTCTGCAATGCTGGCAAGCGGTCTGACTCTGGATGAAATTCCTTGCGGTAAATATGGCACACTGGATAAATACGTTCCGGACGGCGATTATATCGTTCTGAAATTCGCGCGCTGGGCATTTGAAAAGTTCAAGGGCGTAGAGGATAAACTCGGAACTCAGATGAGAGCAGTCGGCGAAGTTATGAGCATCGGCAAGACTTATAAGGAAGCATTCCAGAAAGCGATCCGTTCTCTGGAAAAGAGCCGTTATGGTCTTGGTCATGTAAAGGATTTTGATCAGAAGTCCAAAAAGGAGCTTCTGACCATGCTTGCAACTCCCAGCAGCGAGCGCTATTTCATCATGTATGAAGCACTGCGTAAGGGTGCATCTGTAGAAGAAATCAACAAACTGACCAAAGTTAAGGATTACTTTATCGAGCAGATGAAGGAGCTGGTTGAGGAAGAAGAGAAGCTCGTTGCTGCTTATCACGGACAGGTTCCTGCAGATGCTGATTTGAAACAGGCGAAGCTGGATGGCTTCTCTGATAAATATTTAAGCCAGATCCTGGGTGTATCCGAGGAAGCAATTCGGACACGCAGAACAGAGCTTGGTGTTGTGGAAGGCTGGGAAGGTGTTCATGTAAGTGGTACTGAGGATTCCGCATACTATTACTCCAGCTATCATATCAAGGACGAAAGCCCGGTAGACAACAGCAAACAGAAGGTAATGATCCTCGGCGGCGGTCCTAACAGAATCGGTCAGGGTATCGAATTCGATTACTGCTGCGTACATGCTGCAAAAGCACTGCGTAAGCTCGGATTCTCCACGATCATTGTAAACTGTAACCCTGAGACGGTATCCACAGACTACGACACTTCCGACAAGCTGTATTTCGAGCCTCTGACTCTGGAAGATGTCCTTGCAATTTATGAAAAAGAACAGCCGGTTGGCGTTATCGCACAGTTCGGTGGACAGACTCCGCTGAATCTGGCAGCAGACCTGAAGAAATACGGTGTCAATATTCTCGGAACCACTCCGGAAGCCATCGACCTTGCAGAAGACCGTGACCAGTTCCGTGAAATGATGGAGAAGCTGGAGATTCCGATGCCGGAAGCAGGCATGGCTGTCAATGTGGAAGAAGCATTGGAAACTGCTCACAGAATCGGCTATCCGGTTATGGTACGTCCTTCCTACGTCCTTGGTGGACGCGGCATGGAGGTCGTTTATGACGATGAAGCGCTGACCTTCTACATGCAGCAGGCAGTGGGTGTAACACCGGACAGACCGATCCTGATTGACCGATTCCTGCATCATGCAACCGAGTGTGAAGCGGACGCAATCAGCGATGGCGAGCATGTATTCGTTCCTTCTGTTATGGAGCATATCGAGCTGGCTGGTATTCACTCCGGTGACTCTGCTTGTATCATTCCCCCGAGAGGACTGACAGAAGAGCAGATCGAAACTCTGAAAGACTACACCAGAAAGATCGCAAAGGAGCTGCATGTTGTTGGCCTGATGAATATGCAGTATGCGATTGAGGACGGCAAGGTATTTGTCATCGAGGCAAATCCCCGTGCATCTAGAACCGTTCCGCTTGTATCCAAGGTCTGCGGCATCAACATGGTTCAGATTGCAACGGATATCGTTACCCTGCCTTATACCGGACGCAAGAGCCCGGTACCGGAGCTGAAAGAAAAGAAATTCGCTCACTACGGTGTAAAAGAAGCGGTATTCCCCTTCAATATGTTCCCGGAGGTTGACCCGGTACTCGGACCTGAAATGCGTTCCACCGGTGAGGTTCTTGGACTGTCTACAGACTTTGGTGATGCATTCTTCAAGGCAGAAGAAGCGACAAAGACCAAGCTGCCCACTTCCGGCTGCGTGCTGATTTCTGTTAATGACAGAGATAAGGCAGAGGTAGTTGACGTTGCAAGAGGCTTCTATCAGCTTGGCTTTGAAATTATGGCAACCGGCAGAACCTGTGACCTGATCGAACAGGCCGGTATTCCTGCCCTGAAGGTATGCAAGCTCAACGAGGGACGTCCGAACATCCTGGATAAGATCACGAATGACCAGATCCAGCTGATTGTCAATACTCCCCGCGGCAAGAAGGGTACAACCGACGACAGCTACATTCGTAAGGCTGCCATTAAGAACCGTATTCCGTATATTACAACCATGGCTGCTGCAAAGGCAACTGTAGAAGGCATCCGTTCCGCAAAACGTGACGGCAAGCTTCCGGTGCAGTCTCTGCAGGAGTTCCATGCAAGCATTATCGATAAATAAAATATCAGATAGCGATAATAAAAACAGCTGCCGTGTTTGTACGGCGGCTGTTTTTGCTACGGTGCGCCCGGCAGCATACAACGCGAATGGAAAATGAGGCTTCTTATATAAAAAAGAATGTGCCTTGGCACATTCTCGCGCCAAGGCGCGGTTGCTTTAGCAACCATCTACCCTTGCGCCGAGTGCGCATCCTCGCGGAGCGTTTATTATCGTATGAAAACGAAGTTTTCTATACGATAATAAAAAAAGGACATGCAGCTCATCCGGAGATGAAAAGCATGTCCTTCTTTTTATTCAAAGAAATTTATTTCAAAGAAATTTATTTCTAAGAAATTTATTTCTAAGAAATTTATTTCTAAGAAATTTATTTCTTTGCGCCCTGTTTTGCAACTGCGTTCATCTTAGCTTCGATAGCAGCCTGGTCGCCAAGGTAATGATGACCGGTTACGTTGAAGTTATCGTCAAACTCGTAAACAAGCGGAACGCCGGTAGGGATGTTCAGCTCTGTGATTTCATTCTCAGAGATGTTGTCCAGATATTTAACCAGAGCACGCAGAGAGTTGCCGTGAGCTGCGATCAGAACCTGCTTGCCAGCCAGCATGTCCTTCTTGATGTTCTCTTCATAGAAAGGAATTACTCTTGCGATGGTGTCCTTTAAGCTCTCTGTCAGAGGCAGCTCCTTCGGATCTACGTTCTTGTAAGGAGCCTGCAGAGCAGGATTACGCTCGTCGGTAGGCTCAAGAGCGGGGGGCTGAACGTCGAAAGAACGACGCCATACCTTAACCTGAGCTTCGCCGTATTTTTCAGCAGTTTCGGATTTGTTGAGACCCTGCAGAGCACCGTAATGACGCTCGTTTAATTTCCAGGTTTTGATAACAGGAATCCATTCTTCATTTAACTCCTGCAGAACATGGTTAGCGGTGTGGATTGCACGCTGCAGATAAGAAGTATAGCAAACATCAAAGGAGAAGCCTGCTTCCTTTAACAGAACGCCGCCCTGTGCAGCCTCCTTGTGTCCGGTTTCGGACAGATCTACGTCAGTCCAGCCGGTGAACAGGTTTTTCTGATTCCATACGCTTTCGCCATGGCGGATCATAACTAACTGATAACCCATAGTGATTGTTCCTCCTGATTGTGATTTAAGGCATTTAAGCCTGCTTGATTCCAAACAAGCATACACGATTTGAACGGAAAAATCAAGACTTTAGCTTGCCTTTTTAGACAGGATATGGTAATATCCTAACAGTTTGGTCATAGGGTTTGTCTGATACAGGGCTATAGATTTTGCAGTTTCTGAGATTAAAACTGCAGGGTTTATAGCTCTTTTTTATCGTATAGGAAACTTCGTTTCCATACGATAAAAATGCTCCGCGAGGATGCGTACTCGGCGCAAGGATAGATGGTTGCCGAGGCAACCGCGCCTCGGCGCGAGAATGTGCCAAGGCATATTTTTTTTATTTATGACAATAGAATGCTCGTAGAGCGTGCATTCTATTGTTGCCGTAGAGGAAAGGAAGGAGTCAAAATGGATCAGAATTTTATGAAAGAAAAGAAGGTGCTGCCGCTGGTATTGTCAATGTCTTTGCCGATGATGCTGTCGATGCTGATAAATTCGCTTTATAACATTATTGACAGTATGTTTGTGGCAAGGGTCGGAGAGAAGGCGCTGACGGCAATTTCTCTTGTCTATCCGCTGCAGACACTGGTCACGAGCATCAGCGTAGGCTTTGGGGTCGGAATCAGTGCAGCAGTCGCATTTTTCCTGGGAATGGGAGAACATAAAAAAGCGGATCAGAGCGCCTCTGAGGGGTTGTTTTTGAGCATTGTGCACGGTGTACTGATGTCGGTGCTTTTGACAGCAATTCTTCCGTCTTTTCTGAGACTTTTTACGACAGACGAAGAAATCTATCAGATGGGTATTACCTATGGAACCTGGGTACTGAGCTTTTCCCTTGTGATCTCCGTCTATATTGCTTATGAAAAAATTTATCAGTCACTGGGAAATATGATCGTTCCGACCTTATGTCTGGCAGCGGGCTGTCTGACGAATATTGTGTTGGATCCGATCCTCATTTTTGGAATTGGTCCCATTCCGCGGATGGAAGTAAAGGGTGCTGCGATTGCTACCGTGATCGGACAGATCGTGCCGCTTGTCATGTATATTGTATGGCATAGGAAAAAAGGGCTGGGCGTCTCCATCCATATAAAAGATATGAAGCCGGATCCTGCGATCTGTGGCAGGCTCTATGCGGTTGGAATCCCGTCTTCCCTGACTCTGGGCATGCCGTCCCTTTTGATTACTTTGCTGAACAAAATCGCAGGCGCGTTTTCTTCGGTTTATGTGTTGGTGCTGGGTGTTTATTTCAAGCTGCAGACCTTCCTTTATCTGCCTGCCAGCGGTATTGTGCAGGGCATGCGTCCGATATTGAGCTTTAATTACGGGGCAGGAGAAAAAAAGCGGATGAAGCAGATTCTATCCGTGTGTACCGGACTGATCTTTGGAATCCTGATGGTCGGTACGGCGCTGTTTTTGCTGCTTCCGGAACCGATCATGGGTATGTTTTCCAAGGACGGTGTAACGATCCGGGAAGGGGCGGCTGCACTTCGGATCATCAGCCTCGGATTTGTGGTTTCCGGAATCAGCGTTGTGGCTTCCGGTGCACTGGAGGCACTTGGGGAGGGAATCCCATCCTTTATCATTTCCTTGCTGCGCTATCTGGTGCTTATCGTTCCGGTTGCTTCCATTGGAAGCAGGATATTCGGTATTACAGGTGTCTGGGGTGCGTTCCCGGTGGCAGAAGTGCTGACTGCAGCTGTCTCAGCCGGAATTTTTACAGCAAGATACCGGGCGTGTTTGAAGAGACTGTGAAATCTTTTACATACCTGACCTCCTGAAATGAAAGAAACTATACAGGATTACTGTAAAAATCTTAAAAAAACTATGAAATAGCTAAAAATTTCAATAACTAATCAAAAAATATTCTATTTTTAATAAATCATCTTGTGATTATAATAGGTTTATCAGCTGAGAACGAAAGAAATTTAGCAAAACAACCAAATGGGAGGAAAAAATGAAAAGAAAAGCATTAGCAACAATGATGGCAGCAGCTATGGTATTATCCATGGTTGGCTGCGGCGGAGCCAAAACAGATTCTACAGCATCTACAACCACAACAGAAAAAACAGAAGCAGCGGCAACAGAAGCTGCAGATTCTGCTGCATCAGCAGATGCAACTGTAGAAAATAAAGACAAGCCTCTGTGCTGGTTTAACCGTCAGCCCTCCAGCAGTGCTACCGGCGAGCTGGACAAAGAAGCTCTGAACTTCAACGGCAATACTTACTATGTAGGGTTTGATGCTAATCAGGGTGCTGAACTGCAGGGACAGATGGTTCTGGATTACATCAAAAAGAATGCAGAAACCATTGACAGAAATGGTGATGGCGTGATCGGATATGTTCTGGCAATCGGTGATATCGGACACAACGATTCTATCGCTCGTACCCGTGGTGTTCGTTCTACACTGGGAACCGGCGTAGAAGCAGACGGCACAGTAGATTCCACACCGGCTGGAACAAACGTAGATGGAAAAGCAAAGGTTGTACAGGATGCAACTCTGGAAGTAGATGGAAAAACATATACGATCCGTGAGCTGGCTTCTCAGGAAATGAAGAACTCAGCAGGTGCAACATGGGATGCTGCAACAGCTGGTAATGCGATCGGAATCTGGACAGCTTCCTTCGGCGATCAGATTGATGTTGTTGTTTCCAATAACGATGGTATGGGAATGTCCATGTTCAACGCATGGGCAAAAGACAACAAGGTTCCTACCTTCGGTTACGATGCAAACAGCGATGCTGTAGCAGCGATCGGTGAAGGCTACGGCGGAACAATTTCTCAGCATGCAGACGTGCAGGCTTACCTGACACTGAGAGTCCTGCGTAACGCACTGGACGGTGTAGATATTGATACCGGTATCGGTACAGCAGATGATGCCGGAAACTGCCTGGTAGAAGGTGAAGACTACAGATACAGCGAAGAAGATAGATCCTACTATGCGTTAAATATTGCTGTAACAGCTGAAAACTACAACGATTTCACAGATTCGACAAGAGTTTATGACAAGGTTGCCAACCAGCTGGATGAAAGCAAGAGCCCGTCTAAAAAAGTATGGCTGAACATCTACAACGCATCGGATAACTTCCTGAGCTCTACCTATCAGCCGCTGCTGGAGAAGTATGATGATCTGCTGAACCTGAAAGTAGATTACATCGGTGGAGATGGACAGACAGAATCCAATATCACAAACCGTCTTGGAAACCCGAGCGAGTATGATGCTTTCGCAATTAACATGGTTAAGACCGATAATGCAGCAGCATACACATCTCTTCTTTCCAAATAATTAGAGATCGAAAAAGCGTAAATGGATGAATTTATAGAGGGGTGTCAGCAATGATGCCCTTCTTTACTAAGAAAAGGAAGCACAGCTATGACAGAAGATAAGAACAAATATATCTTATCGATTAACGGCATGAGCAAATCATTCGGTAGAAATAAGGTTCTGAAGCATATTAGCATGAATGTCAAACCTGGAACCATTATGGGACTGATGGGTGAAAACGGCGCCGGGAAATCGACAATGATGAAATGTCTTTTTGGAACCTATCAGAAAGATGAAGGAACCATCGTACTGGATGGAAAAGAAGTGAACTTTTCCGGACCAAAGGATGCACTGGAAAACGGGGTGGCAATGGTACACCAGGAGTTGAACCAGTGTCTTGAAAGAAGTGTTGTAGATAACATGTTCCTTGGAAGATACCCAAAGAATTCCCTTGGGGTTGTCGACGAAGGAAGAATGAAAAAAGAAACCTCAGATCTGTTCAGAAAACTGGGAATTACAGTGGATCTGACCCAACCAATGAAAAAAATGTCTGTATCTCAGAGGCAGATGTGTGAGATCGCAAAAGCGATTTCCTATCATTCCAAAGTTATCGTACTGGATGAGCCTACCTCATCTCTGACTGCACCGGAGGTTGAAAAACTCTTTAAGATGATGCGTCAGTTGAAGGCTCAGGGAATTTCTCTGATTTACATTTCACATAAAATGGATGAAATATTTGAAATCTGTGATGAAATATCGGTGCTGCGGGACGGAAGCCTGGTTATGACCAAGGCGAGCACAGAAACAGATATGAATGAACTGATCGCCGCCATGGTTGGTCGTTCTCTGGATAACAGATTTCCACCTGTAGACAATACACCGGGAGAAACCATTCTCTCCGTACAAAATATATCAACAAAATATGCACCAAAACTGCAGAACATTTCTTTTGATATCAGAAAAGGAGAAATCTTTGGATTTTATGGTCTGGTTGGTGCCGGTCGTACCGAGCTTCTGGAGACGATCTTCGGAATTCGTACAAAAGCAGAAGGAACGGTCGTGTATGACGGAAAACTGATGAACTTCTCCTCTCCGAAGGATGCTATGGATCATGGATTTGCACTGATTACAGAGGAAAGAAAAGCCAATGGTCTGTTCTTAAAGGGTGATATCACATTCAATACTACCATTGCAAATATGAATCATTATAAAAGCGGGATCGCATTATCCAATGATAAGATGGTACGTGCAACAGCCGATGAGATCAAGGTCATGCATACAAAATGTATGGGACCGGATGATATGATCTCCAACCTTTCCGGCGGTAACCAGCAGAAGGCCATCTTCGGTAAGTGGCTGGAGCGTTCTCCAAACGTATTCATGATGGATGATCCGACACGAGGAATCGACGTTGGAGCAAAATATGAAATCTATGAACTGATCATCAATATGGCAAAACAGGGAAAAACGATCATCGTTGTTTCTTCCGAAATGCCGGAAATTCTTGGTATTACCAACCGGATCGGTGTTATGTCCAACGGACGCCTGGCTGGAATTGTAAATACAAAAGAAACAAACCAGGAAGAATTACTGAGACTCAGTGCGAAATATCTGTAACAGGAGGAAAAGTGGAAATGGCAGAAAACAGCGTTATTATTTCGGCTGAAGAAGAAGCAAAGCTTTTGAAGCCCATCGATGAATATGTGGAAAAGATCCAAAAGAAAATTGACGCATTACGCGTAGACGGATCGGACAAGGTGAATGATCTGAAAAACCAGATCGCTATCGCAAAGGAAAATAAGAACTTATCCAAAGCACAGAGAGATAAGATCATTGAAAACAGCAAAAAAGAGCTGGAAAATGCGAAAAAGGTAGAAGCAGACAACAAGGAAGAAATTAAAAAGCTGATCGCAGAGGCAGAGGATTATCTGGCGAAGCATTACAAGAAGGATTACTACGATGTAGTAAACAATAGCTGTAAGGCTGCAAAGGCAGAAGAAAACAGCAGATATGAGAAGGTCAAAGCAGATTTAAAGAGCGAGCATCAGAAAAAGATCGCTTCTCTGAAGGATGCAGAGGAGATCAAGGCTGAAAAATATGTGTTGAAAAACAAATTGTTTGATGCACAGATGGCTCACGAATCCAGAATGCAGGAGATCAAAGACAGAAGACATGAAGCATTCATGCATAAATATCATCTGATCGATCTGCTGAGAACCTCCAAGTTCACATTCCCTCAGCAGAGAGCACAGAAACTGGAAAATTACAGATACTCCTTCAATTTATCCCAGTTTTTGTACAAAAATGGCCTGTACATCGTAATCATCCTGATTTTTATTGCATTGTGTATCATCACACCGATTGTTAAAAATACACAGCTGCTGACCGTTACCAACATCCTGAACATTTTGCAGCAGGCATCCCCGCGTATGTTCCTTGCACTTGGTGTTGCCGGCCTGATCCTGTTGACAGGTACGGACCTTTCGGTAGGACGTATGGTTGGTCTGGGTATGGTTACAGCAACCATTATCATGCATAATGGAATCAATACAGGTGCCGTATTCGGGCATATATTTGACTTCTCTGCTATGGCTCCTACTGCGAAAGCATTGCTTGCATTGTTAATGTGTGTGATCTTTACAACGGTATTTTCCATGATTGCCGGCTTCTTCATGGCAAGATTCAAAATGCATCCGTTTATTTCTACAATGGCGAATATGCTGATCATTTTTGGCCTGGTAACCTATGCTACCAAGGGTGTATCCTTCGGTGCCATCGATTTTGCGATCCCTAACACCTTCATTCCGCAGATCGGCAAATTCCCGACGATCATCCTGTGGGCAGTTGCAGCAGTTATCATTGTATGGTTTATCTGGAATAAAACAACATTTGGTAAAAACCTGTATGCGGTAGGCGGAAATCCGGAAGCAGCAGCAGTATCTGGTATTTCTGTATTCAAAGTAACGATGGGAGCATTTATCCTGGCAGGTATCCTGTATGGCTTCGGCTCCTGGCTGGAATGTAACCGTATGGTTGGTTCCGGAAGTGCAGCTTATGGACAGGGATGGGATATGGATGCCATCGCAGCCTGCGTAGTTGGCGGTGTTTCCTTTACCGGTGGTATCGGTAAGATTTCCGGAGTTGTAACGGGTGTATTGATCTTTACCTCTCTGACCTACTCTCTGACGATTCTGGGTATTGATACAAACCTTCAGTTCATCTTTGAAGGTATCATTATCCTGGCAGCCGTAACCCTTGACTGTCTGAAATATGTACAGAAAAAATAAGGATATCAACGTTGGAGGCTTTTGATTCCGACAACGTTTTTACAGGAAAATAGGAAAGCAGGACCGCCCGGCCGTCCGATGGATGGCGAGGGCGGTCTTTTGTCGTATAGGAAACTTCGTTTCTATACGATAAAAACGCTCCGCGAGGATGCGCACTCGGCGCAAGGGTAGATGGTTGCTAAAGCAACCGCGCCTCGGCGCGAGAA
>NZ_JAOQJY010000027.1:0-45515 GCF_025567525.1 Gallintestinimicrobium propionicum
GTCACTGGATTATCGAAATGTCGGAAATGATGGCAACCGCCAACGCCAAGAGCATTGAGGAAATCAAGTCATTTTTAAGCCGGCAGAAAGAGGTTTACAAGATACCCTATGAAACCCACCCGGCAGACCGCCCCCGTCAGTGCGTGTTTGGCGGCACTTCCAATGCCCTTGACTTCCTGCCCCTTGACCGTTCCGGCAACCGCCGCTTTATCCCCGTCATGGTGTACCCGGAGCAAGCCGAGGTTCACATTTTGGAGGACGAAGCTGCTTCCAGAGCCTATATCGAGCAGATGTGGGCGGAAGCGATGGAGATTTACCGAAGCGGCAGGTTCAAGCTGGCTTTCAGCCCCGCCATGCAGCGGTATCTCAAAGAACACCAGCGGGATTTTATGCCGGAGGACACCAAAGCCGGGATGATACAGGCGTATCTTGATAAGTACACCGGGAGTATGGTCTGCTCCAAGCAGCTCTACAAGGAAGCCTTGAACCATGCCTTTGACGAACCGAAGCAATGGGAAATCCGGGAAATCAACGAGATTATGAACCAGTGCATTGACCGCTGGCGGTACTTCCCGAACCCAAGAATGTTTTCAGAATATGGCAGACAAAAGGGCTGGGAGCGTGAAAACCCGGCAACGGACTCCGGCAACCCGTCTGAAAAAACGATGGACGGTTTTGTGGAGGTCACAGAACAGATGGAGCTTCCATTCTGAAAATGACAGCCCGTTGCACCCCCTGTTGCTATCCCGTTGACGAGCCGGTTGCCGGGGAAAATCCCGAAACTATCGGCTTTTCTCCCCTATGACAACCAAAACAACAGAAAAATAAAAGAAAAATATAAATAGTAACCATCGCCAGATTGAGATTGTTTGCAAGGTCTTTTGAAGCCCGTTGCCGGACTTCGTTGCCGACACCCTCTGTCTGGCTATTTTCATGCATGGAGGATAACTGCCTATGGCGAATAATAAGATGAATATTGAAGGAAAAAATTACTCGGATATTCCGGTGTGGCGTAGATATACGCTTACCATTGAGGAAGCAGCCAGATATTATCATATCGGCGAAGGAAAATTGAGAACGCTTATTGACACACATCCCAATGAGGATTTTTATGTGATGAACGGCAATCGTGCCCTCATTAAGCGTGAGAAATTTGAGAGGTATCTGGATCAGGCTACTGCTGTGTAAACAGAGCTGACAGATTTACCGATTTCACATGATATAACTATGCGGAGAGCTGGATTTGTGCTATGATAAGAGCGCAAGTCTGGCTCTCTTTTTTGAAAGGAGAGTTCACGATGAGTGAGAAAAGACGAGATAACCGTAATCGGATTTTGCGAGAGGGCGAGTACCAGCGTAAAGATGGGAGGTATCGGTTCCGCTATATTGATGAGGACGGAAAAGAGAAAAATGTATACAGTTGGCGTTTAGACAAGAATGACCCAATGCCAAAGGGGAAGAAGCGGGAGCCTTCCCTGCGTGAGAAAGAAAAACAGATTGAAGCGGATTTGTTTGACCGTATCGTAACCAACGGTGGCAACTATACTGTTTTGGAACTGGTAGAAAAGTATGTTTCATTGAAAACAGGAGTTCGTCACAATACGGTTGCCGGATATAAAACGGTCATCAATATGCTGAAAAAAGAGAGTTTTGGGAATCTGCGAATTGATAAGGTGCGTTTGTCAGACGCCAAGGCATGGTTGATTAAGCTCCAACAAATTGATGGGCGGGGATATAGTTCCATTCATTCTATCAGGGGAGTTCTCAGACCGGCATTTCAGATGGCGGTAGATGATGATTTGCTTCGTAAAAATCCATTTGAATTTGAGCTTGCCTCCGTCATTGTCAATGATTCTGTTACCAGAGAAGCGATCACCCGAAAGCAGCAGAGAGATTTGTTGAAGTTTATTCAGGAAGATAAACATTTCAGCAGATACTATGATGCAATCTATATTCTTTTTCACACAGGGCTTCGTATCTCAGAGTTCTGTGGATTGACGGTTTCAGAAATCGAGTTTGGAGAAATGCGTATTAAGGTAGACCATCAGTTACAGCGTACTGCACAGATGCAGTATGTAATTGAAGAGCCAAAAACTGACAAAGGCATCCGCTATGTGCCGATGACGGAAGCTGTCGCAGCGTGTTTTCGCAGAATCATTGCCAACCGCAAGACACCAAAAGTTGAACCGATGGTGGAAGGATATGCAGGATTTTTGTTTCTGGATAAAAACGATATGCCGATGGTTGCCCTTCACTGGGAAAAGTATCTGGAGCATATCATTCAGAAATACAACAGGATTTACCGTATCCAGATGCCGAAAGTTACCCCTCATGTATGTAGGCACACCTTTTGCTCTAATATGGCAAAATCCGGGATGAATCCGAAAACCTTGCAGTATATCATGGGTCACGCAGACATCAGTGTAACCTTGAACACTTACACCCATGTGAATTTTGATGATGCAAAGGAAGAAGTGTATCGGATAGCGAATAGTTAAAAAAGCCCGTTGGTAAGGACGCTTGCTTTACCAACGGATTTACCAAGATTGCAGGGAAAAACATAAGAAAATACGAGAAGATTTGAGAAGATACCTTGAAAAGAAAGGACAACTCAAAAGTCGGAAAACCCTGAAATATCAAGCGTTTGGGAAGAAATACAAGACTTAAATGGAGATATGAAAAGATGATTAAAGTACTATTTATTTGCCACGGCAATATCTGCCGTTCCCCTATGTCCGAGTTCATCCTCCGGGACATGGTTGCAAAACGCGGCATAGCGGATCAGTTTGAAATCGCATCGGCTGCGACAAGTCGGGAGGAAATCGGCAATCCGGTCTATCCGCCGGCGGTGCGGAAGCTGCGGGAGCATGGCATTGACCCGTCCGGGAAGCGGGCACGCCAGATGACGAAGCAGGATTACGAATATTATGATTATCTGCTGGCAGCGGAGCAGTATAATATTCAAAATATGCTTCGAATCGTTGGCGGAGACCCGGAGCATAAAATCCATCGGCTGCTGGATTACTCAAAGCATCCGCGCGATATTGACGATCCGTGGTACTCCGGGGATTTCGAAACCGCGTACCGGGACATCGTGGAGGGCTGCGAAGCATTCCTGGAGAGTTTCAAATGAACAAAAATGACTGCGAAGCAGCGGAAAGTATCGCAGATTCGTTTCTGCGAATGGCGTGTGTGAACTGTAACTTTGCAGATGCTTCAGGAAAGAGAACCTCAGATTCCCCTACCTATTTAAGGAAATGTATGCTACAATAAAAAAGATATCAGGATCAAAAACTCTTTTGCCTCTGATATCAGGACAACAGTATCCGTCGCGGGATGACTGATTATCAGATTGCTGTTCCAAGGGTGCTGCGGGCAGCGAATAAGATCGGAGTTTTTGAATGAGTATCAATTCCATGATTTTTCTGACGGCTTTTTTGCCGGTTGTATTTGTGTTGGACAGGCTGTGCGTGCGCAAAACAGCGCTGAAAAATATCCTGCTGCTTTTGGCAAGTCTTGTGTTTTATGCGTGGGGCGATCCGGTTTATATTGTCCTTTTACTTGTTTCGATTGCGGCAAATTACGGTATCGGACTGCTGCTTGGATGTCAGCGGGATGAAAGCGTGGCGGCGAAAGCCGTTCTGGCGGCGGGCATTTTGGTAAACCTGGGGATTCTTGGGTATTATAAATATTTTGACTTCTTTTTGCGGATTGTGAACCGGCTGACGGGAAGCGAGCATGAGATGCGCAATATCCCGCTTCCGATTGGTATTTCGTTTTTTACGTTCGGAGCGATTTCGTATCTGATGGATTTATACCGCGGTCATTATGAGGCGGAGAAAAATCCGCTCAATATGGCACTGTATCTGTCCTTTTTTCCAAAAATTTCAGTCGGACCGATTGCGCGGTATCGCGATTTTGCCCCGCAGCTGACAAACAGACAGGAAACCGTGGAAAAGACAGCGGAGGGAATCCGGCGCTTTGCCTATGGACTTGGTAAAAAGGTGCTGGTCGCAAACATTGTCGGCGCAAGTGTAGATAAGATCTATGCGCAGGACATTACAAATGTTACGGGCGTTATGGTGTGGTGCGCGGCGATTCTGTATGCGATTCAGATTTACTATGATTTTTCCGGTTTCACGGATATGGCCATCGGTCTGGGCAAAATGTTCGGATTCGATATTTGTGAAAACTTTAATTATCCATACCTGTCCGGTTCGATTCAGGAGTTCTGGCGCAGATGGCATATTTCCCTGAGCAGCTGGTTTAGGGATTACCTCTACATACCGCTTGGCGGAAACCGGAAAGGAAAGGCTCGGACATATTTGAATCTGGCGATCGTCTTTTTTGCGACCGGGTTATGGCATGGCGCGACGACAGCGTTTATCGCATGGGGCGCGCTGCACGGATTTTTCATCATTGTGGAGCGGATCGGCTTTAAGAAAATTCTGGACAAAATCGGCTTTTTGCGTTATGTATACACGGGGCTTGTGGTGTTGTTCGGCTGGGTGATTTTCCGGGTGGCAAATCTGCAGCCGGCGCTGCAGTACATCCGCAGGATGTTGACGCCGTGGCAGTATACGCAGAGCACCTATGCGCTGCGGGAGCTGGTCGGAAACCGCTGCATTGTGATGACGGTCATCGGCATCCTTGGCATGGGGCTGATACAGGCAGGCATCAAAAAGTTCTGCCCGGCAGCGGAGAAATTAAAGGGCGGCGTATTGGAACTGGTTTACTGCATGTTCCTGATCGCAGCGTCGATGCTGCTTTTGGTCAACGGAACCTACAGCCCTGCAATTTATCTGAATTTCTGAGTGGAGAATGCATATGAATAAAAAAATGGCGGCGGCATGGCTGATTTGCTTTGCGCTTTTGCTTTTGATGCCGGGAGCTGTGTGGGCGGTAACAAAGGATCGTTTCCAGACGGATGCGACGGAAAATACGGTTTCAACAGAGATTCCGAAGCTGACGAAGGACAATTACAGAGATTATCCGGGATTGGTGGAGAGCGCGTTTAACGCGGCGGTTCCGTTTCGGAGTCAGCTGATTTCCTTTTCCAGCCTGACAAATTTAAAGCTGTTTTGTGAAAAATCCATCAACGACAAGGTTGTGATCGGTTCGGACAACTGGCTGTTTTACAGCATGGAATCGGACATTGATGATTATAAGGGAACGAACCTGTTTACAGAAGGACAGCTTGCACAGATCGCATCGCAGCTTACGACATCGGAGCAGTGGCTTTCCAACCGGGGCAGTGAATTTGTCCTGATGATTGCACCGAATAAGGAGACGATTTACGGAGAAGAGCATCTTCCTTCCTATTATAAAAAGGCGGAAGAAACGCGGACAGATCAGCTGATCGCTTATCTGAAGAAGAATACAGATATCCGTATTGTATATCCGAAAGAGGAAATGCTGAAATATAAGAAGGAATATTCCCTGTACTGGCACTATGACACGCATTGGAACGCTGCTGGCGGCTATATTGGGGCAAAAGCGCTGTTAAAGGAGTTGGGAGACGAGCTTCCAGAGGTGGAGGACATTACCTTTACTCCGGATACCTTTTCCGGATATGATCTTGCAAGAATGATGAATCTGCAGAGCTACTACGAAAAAAATATGCCTGCGGAAGAAAATTATATCGTGACCGGTTACAACGGCAACAATTTGCAGGCAGTCTCTATTGACGATGCGACGGCTCTGGTGTATCATTCAGATGCGCCGGATACGAGAAAGCTGTTCATGGTGAGGGATTCCTTCGCCGGAGGAATGGCGGGACCGGTGGCGAGCAGCCTTTCAGACTGCTATATGGCTCATTGGAACGGATTTTTTACGCAATCTATGGTAGAAGAACAAAAGCCGGATGTTTTTGTTCTGGAGCTGGTAGAGAGACGGCTGGATTATCTGCTTTCTTTCTGCCTGACAGACTGAGCAGAAAGGTAACGGATGGGAACAAAAAATAAGGGAGAAGGCAGTTCCTTTGTAAAACAGGCCGGCATTTTGGCTGCTGCCGGCATTATCTGTCGAATTATCGGCCTATTGTACAGAAGCCCCCTGACGGGAATTATCGGAGAGACAGGAAACGGCTATTATGCGCCGGCGTATCGCTATTATCAGATGATTTTGCTGATCTCTTCCTATAGCATTCCGTCGGCGGTATCCAAAGTAATTTCACAGAGACTGGCAACCCACCAGTACAAAAATGCGCAGCGGATTTTTCACTGCTCGATTATTTATGTTGTTGTCGTGGGCGGAATCGCCAGTCTGTTTGCGTTTTTTGGAGCAGATTTTCTGATTCCGGGACGGGCGGCGATGGTGCTTCGGACGCTTGCACCGACAATTTTCTTTTCCGGTCTTCTCGGCGTTTTGAGAGGATATTTTCAGGCAAACCGAAGCATGGTGCAGACGTCCGTTTCACAGATTCTGGAGCAGATTTTAAATGCGGCGGTCAGCATGCTGGCGGCATGGGGGCTGATGCAGATATTTGCTGGGGAAGACGAGCTGACCCGTGCTGCGTGGGGGGCAGTCGGAAGTGCAGTCGGAACCGGTGTCGGCGTGCTGATAGCATTGGCGTTTATGCTGATGATTTACCATATGAACCGGAAAATAATCCGCCGCAGGATAGAGCGGGATCGTTCCAGAGATTTGCTGGAAACCGGCGAGATTTTCAAGATCATTCTGTTTATGGTAACGCCGGTTCTGCTGAGTACGTTTGCATATAATGCGAGCGCACTGATCAACCAGACCCTGTATCTGAATCTGATGCAATCGGTACACAACGCTTCTTATGATGATATTACGATTATTAACGGTATTTACGATACGGAAGCGGTCGGACTTTCCAATATTCCGATTGCAATCGCGTCTGCGATGGCTTCCGCGATCCTGCCGAGCATTGCAGGAAGCTTTGAGACAAAGAAGAAAAAAGACGTCCGGCACAAAATCAGCGTGGCAATCAAGACGATCATGTTTATCGCGATTCCGTCTGCAGTCGGCATGACGGTATTATCCAGACCGATCGTATGGCTGTTGTATAATACGAATACGGACAGCATCCGTCTGGGCGGATGCCTTCTGGCGGCGCTTGGTGCGAGCATCGTGTTCTATTCCCTTTCCACACTGAGCAATTCGATTCTGCAGGCAGTCGGCAAGGCGTCGAAGCCGGTTACAAACGCGGTGATTGCGCTGGCGGTGCAGACTGTGGTGGCGGCAGCCCTCCTGATCTTTACAGATATTGGTATTTACAGTTTGCCGATCGCCGTTACGGTATATTCTTTTATGATGTGCCTGTTAAATGGCATCGCGGTGAAAAAAGCGACCGGCTATCATCAGGAAATCGAGAAGACGTTTGTCCTGCCGCTGGTATCCTCTGCGATCATGGGGCTTGTGGTTGCAGGTATTTATTATGGGCTGACGCTGACAGTGCTGAAAGGATATCTCGGCAATGCGGTTGCACTGCTGCTTTCGGTGGCAATCGGCGGACTGACGTATTTTGCGGCGGCGTTAAAGCTTGGCGTCATGTCGAAAAAAGAACTGCTCGGAATTCCCGGAGGCAGTATGATTGTGAAATTTGCGGTAAAATTGCATTTGCTGAAGAATTAGGCCGTAAATTTGTAATAGAATTGTAATAAATGCAGAAAAAGGCTGGATTTTTACCGCCTGCGGGAGTACAATATTTAAACTAGGTTGGTTTAACCTTTTCAAAAAAGAAAAATATTCAGGAGAATGATATATGAAAAAAACCAGTTTGTTCTGTCTGGCGCTGGGATTATCTGCAGCATTATGTGCATGTGGCTCTGCAGCGACAGAAACAACCCCTGTACCTGAAACGGATTCAGCTGTTGCAGCAACGGAAAGCAACGATACAACCGGAACAGAAAATGCAGCAGCGGAGACGGAAAGCGTTGTTACAGAAGACGCAGTTCCGACCAGCTACCTGACCGGTCTGGAATGCACCGAAGAGGAACGCGAACAGCGCCCGATGGCAGTTATGCTGAACAATATTAAGGCAGGAACCCCGCAGGCAGGAATCGGACAGGCATCCGTGATTTATGAAGCGCCGATGGAAGGCGCGGATGTGACCCGTCTGATGCCGTTGTTTGAAAACTGGCAGAATCTGGATACGATCGGCTATATCAGAAGCAGCCGCGATTATTTTGTATACAGCGCACTGGAATTCGATGCGATTTATGCGCATTTCGGACAGGCTACCCCTTATGTCGGCGATCTGTTAAACAGCGATCTGGTGGACAACATCAGCGGCGCGGTTGCAGGAATTGACCGTCCGGCTTCCAAAGCGTTCATGCGGACGGATAAGCGGAAAGCACCCCACAATGTGTATACAACCGGTGAAGCGCTGGCAGAAGCGGCAGAGAAATTTGAATACAGCCTGACTTATCACGATACGCATAAGCAGAAATTTGCCTTTGCACCTCTGGGCGAAAAGGCAGACTATCCGGATAACGATACCGTTGTCCTGATGTATCCCGGCGGTGAAAAGACCGGTGTTGGAAACGGCTATTCCAATGTGCAGGCTTATTTTGAATATAACGATGAAGACGGAAAATATTACCGTTATCAGTACGGTGACAAGCATATTGACGAGACAACCGGCGAACAGCTGACAGTCGATAACGTTATTTTCCAGTATTGTCACGGCGAGTTCCGGGATTCCAAAGGCTATATGGCATTTGATGTGCACGGCGGCTGGGAGCCTGGTGCAGATCTGAACAATTACAAGGTTCAGGTATTTACCGGAGGTAAGATGGTAGAAGGAACCTGGTCAAGATATTCGGATACCGATCCGGCGCTGTATGTGGATGCAGACGGTAACCCGATCCGGCTAAATCGCGGAAAAACATGGGTTTGCCTGATCTGGAACGAACATGCGGATGACGTTGTACTGAAGTAATCCGAAAATCTGAGAGGTACACGATAGTATGAAAGAAGTTTGGGCAAGTTTTCGTCTGGCTTTTTCGATGTATTCGATTTTTCCTGCCAGGCAGATCAAAAAAACCCGTAGAAATATGAAGTATATTTTGATTTTCGTACCGCTAGTCGGCGCGATTATCGGGTTCATTCTAAAACAGTGGCAGGTGATCAGCCCGTATCTGATCGATAAAGATCTGCTGGGCGCGGTTATCTGTGCGATGCTTCCGATCTTTTTATCGGGCGGCGCGTTTCTGGATGGTTTCTTCCGGACAGTAGATGCGCTCAGTTCCCATCAGCCGAGGGAAGTCAAGCTGGAAATTCTGCGGGATTCCCACAGCGGATACTTCGCAATTATTATCTGTGTCTGCTATTTCTTCCTGATCGTCGGTCTTTGGAGCGAAATGCCGCTGGACAGCTGGCCGGTTCTTGCATATGGCTTCATACTTTCCAGAGCGCTCTATGGTCTTTCGATCGAATGCTTCCCGCATTCGCAGGAAAGCAAATGCTCCCTGTATGTCGGAAAAGGCAAAAGCAGAGGAATTGTGATCGCATTTATGATCGCTTATATCGTGATCTCTGTAGTGGGCATGCTGATGTGCGACATTCAGGTAGCGATTCCGTGTCTGGTCGGTGCACTGCTCGCATTTTTGTACTATTGCTATGTGGCGTTCCATCATTTCGGAGGAATTACAGAGGATATCGCATGCTTCTTTGTTCAGGTGTGTGAAATTATGATGCCGCTCGTTGTACTGCTGACCAGCATTGCGACGAGACTGGATATTGCAGGGGAACTGTAAACAATAGAATGCACGCTCTGAGAGCATTCTATTGTCATGAATTAAAAACCGTTACGAGCCGGTGCAGATGTTTTAATCTGTACCGGCTCGTTTATGTTGTAGAGCGTGCCTGCACCGCAGATTGCCGCAGTGTATCGCACCTGCCTTTCATTTTTTTAGTTTTGTCCGTTGTTCGCCGCGCTCAGCCTAAACTGCTCCTTCGCATAGACCGCTGCGCCCAGCATTCCGGCAGCGTCTCCGAGAACTGCAGTGACGATCGTACAGCAGCCATAGGGAATCCGCAATGCATGGGTATCCAGAATTTCACGGGTGTACTGAAGCAGGCGATCGCCCATACGGGACATGCCGCCGCCGACGATGATGATTTCCGGATTGTACAGGCTGAAAACGGCGCACAGACCGTAGCCGAGCAGCTCTCCGGTTTCTCTCATGGTCTCAATAGCAACAGCATCCCCGTCATCGTAGGCACGGGAAAGCATGTCTGCAGTGGCCTTATCAAGGTCATTATTTACCCAGTCACAGATGATGCTGTGCTGTCCCAGTTGGACTTTCTCCCGGAAGGTGCGCAAAATACCGAGGGCAGAAACATAGCGCCCAAGGCAGCCGGAGCTTCCGCAGCGGCATTCCCGTCCTTCACGGAACATATTGATATGCCCGATTTCGCCTGCGGAACCTGTAGCGCCGTAGATCACGCGTCCGTCGATGACCGCAGCGCCGCCAAGCCCGGTTCCGAGGGTGATCATCAGGACGTTATTGCGGTTTTTGCCGGCGCCGAATTTCCATTCCCCATAGAGATTGACACGCGCATCATTATCGATATAGGTCGGGATATGAAGATGGCTCTCCATCCAGGCGACGATTGGAACCTCCTCCCATTTCGGAAAATTCGGGGAAAAACGGGAAATACCGTTTTTGATATCGAGGATGCCGGGGACGCCGATGCCCATGCAGGTGATATCCTGACAGGTCAGGTGCAGCTCATCGAGAAGTGCCAGAACAGCATCATAAATGCGATTGAGGACGTGCTCCGAGCCGAAACGAACCTCGGTGGGGGTGCGTTTTTCCCCGAGCTTATGAAAAAAATCATCGAAAACAGAAATTTTGATATTGGTTCCACCGAGATCAAGCCCGATATAGGTTGCCATAAAATCCTCCTATTTACAGGTGCGTTTGCCGGAAAGCAGGAACTGCACCGTGGTTTTGACAGCTGAAAAACGTTTATATCCATTCTTTTTTCAGTATAACATATGCCCTGTGGAAGAAAAAGTGGAACTGTCAAAAATAGTGTGATAGAATATGGACAGATTTCAAACTCACAAAGATGCAGAAAAGAAGGATAATACTATGATTGCAGAACAATATCGAAAAATGCTGGATGCAAAGTCAGTGATCCGGCAGTTGTCCGAGAAGGCGACGAAGCGGGCGCAGATAATTGGTGCAGAGAATGTATTCGATTACAGCCTGGGAAATCCGTCCGTACCGGCACCGGCAGAGTTTAAGCAGGCACTGCTGGACCTGATTGAGAAGGAAGATCCGATGACCCTGCACGGCTACAGCCCGACGCTCGGTATCCCGTCTGTAAAGACGGCGATTGCGGAGTCCTTAAACTGCAGATTTGACATGAACTACGGACCGGAGCATATTTTCCCGGTTTCCGCAGCAGCGGCGGCAATCGCGCATGCGCTGCGTGCAGTGACTGTGCCGGGGGATGAAGTGCTGACCTTTGCTCCGTTTTTTCCGGAATATCATCCATATGTAGATCTGACCGGAGCCGTTTTAAAGGTTGTTCCGGCGGACACGAAGAGCTTCCAGATCAATTTCGAAGCGTTTGAAGAAATGTTGGGACCGAGGGTTGCGGCAGTGTTGGTGAATACACCGAACAATCCGTCCGGCGCAGTTTATTCGGCGGAGACGTTGACGAAGCTGGCGCAGGTTCTGACGAGAAAAGCAGAACAATACGGGCATGATATTTTCCTGATTTCGGATGAACCGTATCGGGAAATCGTATTTGACGGCAAACAGCAGCCGTATGTATCGAAATTTTATGCCAATACGATCAGCTGCTACTCTTTTTCCAAGGCGCTGTCGCTGCCGGGCGAGAGAATCGGCTATCTGGCGGTCAATCCGGCGTGTCCGTATGCGGCGGAGATCGTAAATATGTGCGGACAGATTTCGAGGGGAATCGGCCATAACTGCCCGACGTCCCTGATGCAGCTGGCGGTATCGAAGGTGCTCGACCTGACCTCCGATTTCTCCGTCTATGAAAAGAACCGCAACCTGCTCTACGAATGCCTGACGGACTGTGGCTTCGAGGTTGTGAAGCCGGAAGGAACCTTTTACATCTTCCCGAAAGCCCCGGAAGCAGACGCGGCGGCATTTTGTCAGAAAGCGCTGCAGTACGATCTGGTGCTCGTTCCGGCGGATTCGTTCGGTTGTCCCGGATATTTCCGCATGGCATATTGCATCGATACAGAGAAGGTGGAGCGTTCCCTGCCGGTGCTGCGCAAAATGATGAAAGAAATCTATGGTTGAATGGAAAGCCCTGATATCATAAAATGAGTGAAACGACAAATGAGACAGCAGGAGTTTTGCAGCAAGGAGGCGCATATCTATGATGTATCAGGCGGGATTGGTGCTGGAGGGCGGCGCGATGAAGGGCGTTTACACCGCCGGCGTGCTGGATTTTTTTCTGGATGCAGGAATCGACTTTGCCAAATGCTACGGCGTTTCGGCGGGAGCGTGCTGCCTGTGCAGTTATCTTTCCAGACAAAAAGGCAGACAATACAGCGTTTTTACCGACTATCTTGAGGATAAAAACTATTGGGGACTTTCGAGCTTGTTAAGGACCGGCGATTATTTCAATGTCCAGATGTGTTATCACGATATCCCGGAGCGCTTAAATCCGTTCGACTACGAGACGTTTGATAAAAATCCGAGTAAAGGATACGCGGTCGTAACCAACATTGAAACCGGACTGGCCGAGTATCTTCCGATGAAGAATATGCACAGGAATATCGATGCAGTGCGCGCATCGGCATCGATGCCGCTTGTGTCAAGGCCGGTAGAGATTAACGGAAAGCTGTACTTAGATGGCGGACTTGCGGATTCTATTCCACTGCTGCATGCCGTGACGGACGGATGCCGCAAAAATGTCGTTGTGATGACAAAAGAGACGGGCTATCGTCGTGTCCAGCCGAAGCATCTGGAACTGATCAAAGCCAGATATGCGAAATATCCGAAGGTATACGAGCTGATGGCAAACCGCGCAGCAGCCTATAACCAGCAGCTGGATTATCTGGAAGCGGAGGTAAAAAATGGCACTGCGTTTTTGATTCAGCCATCCCACCCAAATGAAGTGGGACGCATCGAAAAAAACAGGAAAAAGCTGCGCGCGCTTTATGAAGAAGGATATCAGGAAGCAGCGCGCCGCAAGGAAGAGCTGATCGCTTTTCTGGAAAAATAAAGGAGGCAGAAAATGTTATCATTTATTGAAATTTTAAAGGCGATTCTGTTCGGAATCGTAGAGGGCATCACCGAGTGGCTGCCCGTCAGCAGCACAGGTCATATGATTCTGTTAAATGAGTTCGTTCATATGAACGTTTCAGAGGAATTCTGGGATATGTTCCTGGTTGTCATCCAGCTGGGCGCGATTTTAGCGGTTGTGCTGCTGTTCTGGAAACAGATCTGGCCGTTTAATTTTACCGGAAGGTCCAAAACAAACGGCATTGTGAAAAAGGACATCATGAAAATGTGGTTCAAGATCATTGTTGCCTGCATTCCGGCGGCAGTAGTCGGTCTGCTGTTCGACGATATCCTTGAAAAATATCTTTACAACCCGATTACGGTTGCAGTGATGCTGATCCTGTTCGGTATCGGATTTATCCTTGTAGAAAATGGTCATAAAGGAAAACGTGCAAGAGTCCGCAGTCTGGCACAGCTTACCTATAAGGATGCGATTATCATCGGTCTGTTCCAGCTGATTGCGGCAATCTTTCCCGGAACCTCCCGTTCCGGAGCAACCATTCTGGGCGGCCTGATGATCGGTGTTTCCAGAACCGTTGCAGCGGAGTTCACGTTCTTTCTGGCGATCCCGGTTATGTTGGGGGCGAGCCTGTTAAAGGTGATCCGCTTCGGCTTTGCTTTTTCAATGGCGGAGGCAGTGATCCTGCTGGTTGGCATGGCAATTGCTTTTATTGTATCCGTGCTTGTGATTCGCTTCCTGATGGGCTACATCAAAAAACATGACTTCAAGGTGTTTGGCTGGTATCGAATCGTACTAGGTATCCTTGTGCTTCTGTATTTCTTTGTAATTAAATAATAGAATGCACGCTCTGCGAACATTCTATTGTCATGAATAAAAGATTGCAAAAGCTGCTTTGCGGCGGGCAATTGGTAGAAACTGATCTGAATTGTGGACTGTCCGGTGCGACAGTCCCTTTTTTTGTTCCTGATAATAGAATACATGCTCGTAAGAGTCACATCTTGCCGGGAAATGTAAAAAATTTTACATGAATTTTACAAAAACGGTGGGCAGATTTTACGGACGCCTGTTACAATGGGCTGGAAATGAAGATCAGATCAAAAAGGAGAGAGTTATGCAACTGGAAGGAATTTCGGTATTGTTTTCATTTATCGGCGGCCTGGGGATGTTTCTGTACGGCATGCATGTAATGGCGAACGGCCTGCAGCATTTTGCGGGCGGAAAGATGCAGCGGCTGATGAGCTTTCTGACACAGAACAGGCTGATGGCAATCCTGGTAGGAACCCTCGTCACGGCAGTGATTCAAAGCTCTTCCGCGACGACGGTTATGGTAGTTGGCTTTGTCAATGCCGGAATGCTGAATCTGTCGCAGGCAGTCGGCGTTATCATGGGTGCGAATATCGGAACAACGATCACCGCGTGGCTGGTATCCCTGAGCGAGTTCGGCAGTTTTTTGAACCCGGAATTTTATGCGCCCCTGCTGCTGGGGATCGGTGCATTTGTTATTCTGTTTACAAAATCAGAGAAAAAGAAGCAAATTGGTGAAATCCTGATCGGTTTCGCGATCCTGTTTATCGGACTTTCCTTTATGTCCGACGCGATTAAGCCCTATCGGGATTCCCCGGTGTTTTCCAATGCCTTTACGGTGCTCGGTAAAAATCCGGTATTGGCGATACTGACTGGTACGGTTGTCACTGCAATCATCCAGAGTTCTTCGGCTTCCGTCGGTATTTTGCAGACGCTGGCGATGAACGGGATCGTCAACTGGAGATCTGCGGTGTTTATTACACTCGGACAGAATATTGGTACTTGCGTGACAGCGCTTTTGTCCGGTGTTGGTTCTGACAGAAACGGCAAGCGCGCGGCGGTGATTCATCTTTTGTTTAATGTCATCGGCGCAGTGCTGTTTGGAGTGGCTATGTACGTGCTGTTTTTGATTTTCCCGGCATGGGGAGCGTCTACGATGAACAGTGTAGATATTTCCATTTTCCACACAGTATTCAACATTACCTGTACGGTTGTGATGCTTCCATTTGCAGAAAAGCTGGTATGGATTTCCGGAAAGCTTGTGCCTGGCAGCGACCAGACAGCAGGAGAACTCGAAGGCAGCGAAGCAAAAAAGATGGCGAAACGCTTAGACAGCAGAGTACTTGGAAATCCGCTCTTTGCGCTGGCAACGGTAGTGCAGGAGGTTTCTGTGATGGGGCATGCGACCTGCCAGAACCTGGAGCTTGCGCTTGCGGCCGTGTCAGAAGAAAATCCGCAGAAGGCGCAGAAGGTATACGAGCGGGAAAAAGATATCAACAGTATGGAAAAAATCCTGACGGAGTTTTTGGTAGAGGTAGATAATCTTTCCTTGACAGAGGGGCAGCAGGAGCAGGTGAAAAACCTGTTTTATACGGTCAGCGACATCGAACGGGCCGGCGATCATGCAGAAAATATCGCAGAGCTGGCGGAGACGCTATCGAAAAATTCCGGCAGTTTTTCCAAAAAGGGAAAAGCGGATCTGGAACTGATTTCCGCACAGGCGATGCAGTCCTTGCAGATTGCGGTAGAATCGAGGGAAACAGGTTCTGTTAAGTCTGCAAATGCAGTCCGTGTGCTGGAGCAGAGCGTGGATCAGCTGGAAGGGGAGATGCGGGAAAAACATATCCGCAGACTTTCTAAAGGAAAATGTGACCCGGAGAGCGGTGTGATCTTCCTGGATATTATAAGCAATCTGGAACGTATTTCTGACCATGCAGTCAATGTTGCAGACTATGTAAAGGCAGAAGCTGAGGCCGGGATACCGGCGATCCGGATCTAAGGCTGACGGTATGGCGGAGAAAGCAGAGCATATCACACAGATACCTGGCAGAGCTTATCGAACGGAGCTGAGATTACACTGTGCAGCACATCGTACACGACATGCGCAGCGGGTATCATGCATATAGGAGGAGAATCCGGAATGATCTATATTATAGAGGACGATGAAAATATCAGAAATCTGGTTCAGGTGGCACTGAACGGTTCCGGCTATGAGACTGCGGCATTTGAAACTGCGGAGGAAGCACTTGGCGCATTTAAAGTAAAGGCTCCCCAGCTGGCGATTTTTGATCTGATGCTGCCGGGAATGGACGGACTGGAAGCAATCCGTAAAATTCGCGCAAACGATGCATGGAAAAAGCTTCCGGTGCTGGTGCTGACGGCGAAGGATAAGGAATACGACAAGGTAGCAGGACTGGATGGGGGCGCAGACGACTATATGACCAAGCCCTTCAGCGTGCTGGAGCTGCTGGCACGGGTGCGTTCCCTGCTGCGCCGTACTAAAGAGGAGGAACCGGAACAGCCGAAGCTTTTCGACTGCGGTGCCCTGCATCTGGATCTGGAAACGCGGGAGGTAAAGGTAAATGGAAGTGAGGTTCTTTTAACCTACAAAGAATATGAGCTGCTTGTTTATCTGGCAGAAAATCAGAACCGTGTGGTATCGCGGGATGAGCTTTTGGATAAGCTCTGGGACTGGCGGGCGGACGTGGAGACGAGAACGCTCGATATCCATATCAAAACCCTTCGCCAGAAGCTGGGGGAAGAGGCGGGACACTACATTAAAACGGTGCGCAGTGTCGGCTACCGTTTTATGAAGCCTCAGGAATAGGAAAGCAAAAGGAAAAATGGGGAAATGAAAAAAATTATGATAAAAAATCCGGTACTGGTCCGCTTTGGCATGATCTTAGTATTGGCGCTGGCGATCAGCAGTATTGTTTCGTCTTTTTTTCTTGGAAGCCGGATGCGGCAGGAAAATGTGGAGATGATGGAAAAGACGATTTCCGTAGTCGAATACACACTCGATACGGATAAACCGTTGCAGGAGCAGCTACAGAAGGTTCATGCCTCTGCACTGGATGCGAATGTCCGGGTTACGATAATCGCAAAAGACGGGACAGTGCTTGCTGATTCTGATCTGAAAAATGTGGACGGTATGGAAAATCATCTTGACAGGCAGGAGGTAAAGGAGGCACTTGAAAAGGGTGAGGGCAGTTCGACCCGTTATTCTGAAAGTCTTGGTCAGGAGATGCTGTATGTAGCAAAGCTTTCAGAGGATGGAAAGGCTATTATTCGTATGTCGATTCCCTACACCGGCCTTTTCCGGTATATGATCGTAGTGCTTCCGCTTCTGCTTGTCGGAATGATGGTTGCGTTTGTTGTAAGCGTTGCAGTTGCAGCGAGATATTCCGGATATATCCGCTCTGATGAAATCAAACGGCAGATGGTGCAGATGGAGCGGGACCGTAAAATTCGCCAGGAATTTTTCAGTAATGCCTCCCATGAGCTTAAAACGCCGATTACGTCCGTGCGGGGCTATGCGGAGCTGTTGAGTCAGGATTTTGTCAAGGATGAGGCGACCAGGAAGGATTTCCTTGCGAGGATTTTAAAGGAAACAGAGCATATGACAAGTCTGATCGATGATATCCTGATGATCTCGCGGCTGGAAAGCAAGGATGCGGAGGTAACGCTGAGTAAGGTAAATTTAAAAAGTGTGATGGATGAGGTCCTGGAATCCCTGACACCACAGGCGGCATCCTGTAAGGTGGAAATTTCGGGCTCATGTGGAAATGTGATCCTCCAGGCAAGTCTGCAGCAGATGCGGGAGCTTTTATCAAATCTGATCAGCAATGGCATCAAATACAACCATCCGGGCGGACATGTCTGGACAAAAATCTGGCAGGAGCCAGAGGCAGTATATATAGAAGTAAAGGATGATGGCGTAGGAATCGATCCGGAGGATCAGAAACGTGTCTTTGAACGCTTTTTCAGGGTGGACAAGGGAAGAAGCCGAAAAATGGGCGGAACCGGCCTGGGACTGTCGATTGTGAAGCATATCACGGCGTATTATGGGGGCAGTGTAAGGCTTACCAGTGAGCCTGGAGCCGGAAGTACATTTTTTGTCGAAATTCCGATGTCCGGAATAAATAAAATGTAAAAATATTTTCTAAAAAGCGTTAATTTTTTCGGCGAAAACAGAGGAAAGGTTGACAATATCTGGTTTTAGAAGTAAACTAATCACTAAATTCAGGTAATTGCTAGATAATGATATGACAAGGAGAATGGATACCTGGGTGTTAAGGAGGAGATCATTATGAGAAAAAGCACAGTGAAGAAAACTGTAACAAAGGCACCCGTTAATAAAAAAGAAACCGTAAAAGCTGAGACTGTTGCGGCAGTAAAGACCGAGGAACCCAAGACAGAGGCTGTTGAAGCAAAGGCAGAAGAAAAAGCAGTTGAAGCAGAAGCAACAGCTGCAGCTAAAGCAGAGGAAAAGCCCGCAGCAAAGAAAACAGCTGCAAAGAAAACCACAACAGCAAAGGCAACCGCTGAAAAGAAAGCGCCGGCAAAGCGCGCAACAAAAGCAGCAGCTGTAAAGACTGAGGTAAGCGTTCAGTTTGCAGGCAAGGAATACACAACTGAGAGACTGGTTGAGATTGCCAAAGATGTATGGCAGTATGACCTGGGCAACGCACCGGAAGAGTTCAAGAGCGTTGAGCTGTATGTAAAGCCGGAAGAGAGCGCAGTATACTATGTGATCAACGGTACAACGAGCGGAAGCTTCGGAATCTAAGTGTCTGAGCAGACACCGCAATCGAAAGCAGGCGTCGCCATAATCTGAGCGGGCGCTGCAGAGTCAGAACGTACATAATACACAGAAATAAGAACAGCCGTATCGGGGACGAATCCTTCCCGGTGCGGCTGCTTTTTTCATAAATTCTCCATTCCGCAGGCGCTTTGCGCCGAAGGAATCGCGAGGCGAACGTCCAGTTCGGCTCTGCGATCCTAACTACTTTGTGACGCCTGTGGCACAAATAGCTGTGCGAAAAATAAGCGATCACGCTTATTTTTCACACTATCTTCACAAGTATTTTGGGAAAATCTGTTGACAATAGGATAGGGGAGTGGTAATGTAATCATCAGAAGGTGTTAGCACTCCAATTGATTGAGTGCTAACAAATCAGAAAGCAGGTGAGAACGTGGAACTCGATGAAAGGAAAAAGAAAATTCTGCAGGCAGTTATTCGGAACTATCTGGAGACAGGAGAGCCGGTCGGCAGCAGGACAATTTCCAAGTATACCGATTTGAATTTAAGTTCCGCGACCATCCGTAATGAGATGTCCGATCTGGAAGAGATGGGCTACATTTTACAGCCCCATACCTCTGCAGGACGGATTCCTTCTGATAAGGGTTACCGCTTTTATGTAGACACCATGCTGGGTGAGCGGGAACGTGAAGTGGAAGAGTTAAAAGGTCTGCTTCTGGAAAAGGATGAAAAGATGGACACTCTCTTAAAGAGAGTGGCGAGAGTGCTGGCGACCAACACCAATTATGCGGCGATGATCACCACACCCCAGTATCAGCGCAATAAGCTGAAATTCATCCAGCTTTCAAAAGTAGATGAGCATCAGCTTCTGGCAGTTGTTGTAGTAGAAGGCAATGTGATCAAGAACACGATGCTTCAGGTCGAAGAGGATCTGGATGATGCGACACTCCTGAAACTGAACATCCTGTTGAATACCCATTTGAATGGGCTGTCGATTGATGAAATCAATCTTGCAATGATTTCGGCGATGAAGCAGCAGGCAGGCGTTCACAGCGGCATTGTAAGTGGTGTGATTGATGCAGTTGCCGAAGCGATCCGGTCGGATGAGGATTTAAAGATCTATACCAGCGGAACCAATAACATCCTGAAATATCCGGAGCTGACAGATAACCGGGAAAAGGCAAGTGAGCTGATCAATGTTTTCGAAGAAAAGAAAGCATTGGGAGAATTGGTTCAGGATTCTCTTTCTGAAGAGAGCGGTACCGGTATTCAGGTTTATATCGGCAATGAGACACCGGTTCAATCCATGAAGGATTGCAGTGTTGTAACTGCAACCTATGAGCTGGGAGAGGGCATGAGAGGTACAATCGGAATCATCGGCCCCAAACGAATGGACTATGACAAGGTCATCGGTACCTTAAAAACACTGATGAGCGAGTTGGATACTTTATATAAGAAGTAGAAAGGGTGACAGGCGTGGCAGAAGAGAGAATGGAAGAGGAAGTAAAGCAGGACACATCGGAAACCGAAACGCAGGAAAAACGGAATACGGAAGAATGTGAAGAAACTGCGGAGGCTTCCGCAGAAAATACAGAAACCCCGGAAGATGGGGAAGCTTCTGAGGAAAAAGATAAAAAAGGCTTCTTTTCCGGAAGAAAAAAAGAGAAAAAGGAAGATGCCGTAAAGGCACAGATCAACGAGCTGCAGGATAAGGTAATGCGGCAGATGGCTGAGTTCGAGAACTTCCGCAAGCGCTCCGAAAAGGAAAAGTCTGCGATGTTCGAGACAGGCGCAAAGAGCGTGATCGAAAAGATCCTTCCCGTTGTAGATAATTTTGAAAGAGGACTTGCAACCGTACCGGAAGACGAAAAGGATGCTCCTTTTGTAGACGGTATGAACAAGGTTTACAGGCAGCTGCTGACAGAGCTTGAAAACCTTGGTGTAAAACCGATCGAAGCGGTCGGCAAAGAGTTCGATCCCAACTTCCACAACGCAGTGATGCAGGTGGAAAACGATGAGCTGGAACCCGGAACTGTAGCACAGGAGCTTTTAAAGGGCTACATGTACAGGGACACCGTGGTACGTCACAGCATGGTCGCTGTTGTGCAGGAATAAAAGCCTGCAGGCAGCTTTTCATAGATTTGAACAGAACATAAGACATTGCTTGAGATAGCCGATAAGGCAGAAGGAGAAAAGTTATGAGTAAGATTATTGGTATCGACCTTGGTACAACAAACAGCTGCGTAGCAGTTATGGAAGGCGGCAAGCCTACCGTTATCGCAAATGCAGAAGGAGCAAGAACAACACCTTCCGTAGTTGCATTCACAAAGACCGGTGAGAGACTGGTCGGCGAGCCTGCAAAACGTCAGGCAGTTACCAATGCAGACCGCACCATCGCTTCTATTAAGAGACATATGGGTACGGACTACAAGGTAGACATCGACGGAAAGAAATATTCCCCTCAGGAAATTTCCGCTATGATCCTGCAGAAGCTGAAAGCTGACGCAGAGAACTATCTGGGCGAGAAGGTATCCGAAGCAGTTATCACTGTTCCTGCATACTTCAACGATGCTCAGCGTCAGGCAACAAAGGATGCCGGCAAGATCGCAGGCCTCGATGTAAAGCGTATCATCAACGAGCCTACCGCAGCAGCTCTGGCATACGGACTTGACAACGAAAAAGAACAGAAGATCATGGTATACGACTTAGGCGGCGGTACATTCGATGTTTCCATCATCGAAATCGGCGACGGCGTTATCGAAGTTCTGGCAACCAATGGTGATACTCATCTGGGCGGCGATGATTTCGATAACAAGATCATTGATTGGATGGTTTCCGAATTTAAGGCTCAGCAGGGCGTAGACCTGTCTAAAGATAAGATGGCAATGCAGAGACTGAAAGAAGCAGCTGAAAAGGCGAAAAAGGAGCTGTCCAGTGCGACAACAACCAACATCAACCTGCCTTTCATCAGCATGAACGCAAACGGACCTCTGCACTTTGATATGGATCTGTCCAGAGCAAAATTTGATGAACTGACAAGCGATCTGGTAGAGCGTACTGCAATTCCGGTTCAGAACGCATTAAAGGATGCAGGCATTACCGCTTCCGAGCTTGGCAAGGTACTGTTGGTCGGTGGTTCTACCCGTATCCCGGCTGTACAGGATAAGGTAAAACAGCTGACCGGTCATGAACCCAGCAAGTCCTTAAACCCTGACGAGTGCGTTGCACTGGGTGCTTCCATCCAGGGTGGTAAGCTGGCAGGCGATGCAGGCGCAGGTGATATCCTGCTGCTGGATGTAACTCCTCTGTCTCTGTCCATTGAGACAATGGGTGGTATCGCAACCAGACTGATTGAGAGAAATACAACCATTCCTACTAAGAAGAGCCAGATCTTCTCTACTGCAGCTGATAACCAGACAGCCGTTGATATCAACGTTCTGCAGGGTGAGAGACAGTTTGCAAAGGACAACAAGTCCCTTGGACAGTTCCGTCTGGATGGTATCCCGCCTGCAATGCGTGGCGTACCGCAGATCGAGGTTACCTTCGATATCGATGCAAACGGTATCGTAAATGTATCCGCTAAGGATCTGGGCACAGGCAAGGAACAGCATATCACCATTACCGCTGGTTCCAACATGTCTGATGACGATATCAACAAGGCAGTGAAGGAAGCTGCTGAGTTCGAAGCACAGGATAAGAAGAAGAAAGACGCAATCGACACCAGAAACAGCGCAGACTCCTTCGTATTCCAGACCGAGAAGGCTCTGAATGAGGTTGGCGATAAAGTAGACGCAAGCGCAAAGGCAGGCGTTGAAGCAGATCTGAATGCACTGAAATCCCTGCTGGAGTCCACCAAGGATCAGGAGCTGACAGACAGCCAGGTAGCTGACATCAAGGCAGCTCAGGAGAAGCTGATGCAGTCCGCTCAGGCAGTATTTGCAAAGGTTTATGAGCAGGCGCAGGGCGCAGCTGGTCAGGCAGGTCCTGATATGGGTAATGCAGCAGGTGCAGGCAGCAATGCAGGTGCAGGCAGCAATCCGGATGATGATGTTATTGACGGAGACTTCAGAGAAGTATAAAATAATACCCGGTAAATCGGCACAGTGTCAGATGACGCTGTGTCGGACCGGAAGAATGTACAATGGGGGCCGGATTCTTTCAGGCCCCTATCCGTGTGTAAACGCATATCTGCAACCTATGCAGGACGGATGCTTTGCAGTATTTTTGCATATGCTGCAGATATGCGTTATATGAAGATAAGCTTTAATAGAGGAGTTTGAATTATGGCGGAACAGAAAAGAGATTATTACGAAGTCCTCGGTGTTGACAAAAATGCCGATGACGCCGCTCTCAAAAAGGCATATCGTGCTCTTGCCAAGAAATATCATCCGGATATGAACCCTGGAGATAAAGAAGCAGAAAAGAAGTTTAAGGAAGCATCCGAAGCATATGCTGTTTTGAGTGATCCCGAAAAGAGACGTCAGTACGATCAGTTCGGACATGCGGCATTTGACGGTGGCGCCGGCGGAGCTGGCGGCTTCGGCGGTTTTGATTTTAACGGCGCAGATTTTGGAGACATTTTCGGGGATATTTTCGGAGATCTCTTTGGCGGACGCAGAGGTTCTGCCGGCGCAAGAAGCGGTCCCATGAAGGGAGCAAACCTGCGCACCAGCGTCAGAATCACCTTTGAAGAGGCCGTATTCGGTACGGAAAAAGAAATCGAGCTGACGGTGAAGGAAGAGTGTAAGACCTGTCACGGCACAGGCGCGAAGCCGGGAACCAGCCCGGAAACCTGTCCGAAGTGCGGCGGCAAGGGTCAGGTTGTATTTACGCAGCAGTCTTTCTTTGGAACAGTCCGCAACGTTCAGGCGTGCCCGGACTGCGGCGGTACCGGTAAGATTATCAAAGAAAAGTGTACCGATTGTCACGGAAGCGGTTTTGTTCCGATGAAGAAACGGTTTGCAGTCACGATTCCGGCAGGTATCGACAACGGTCAGTGCAAGAGACTGGCAGGACAGGGCGAGCCCGGTATCAATGGCGGTCCGAGAGGTGATGTCCTGGTAGAAGTTATCGTTGGACAGCATCCGATTTTCCAGCGTCAGGATACCAACATCTACTCCACTGTTCCGGTTTCCTTTGCAGTGGCGGCGCTGGGCGGCGAAGTTGTCATCGATACCGTGGATGGTAAGGTGATTTATGACGTCAAGGCAGGCACCCAGACTGATACGAGAGTTCGTTTAAAAGGCAAGGGCGTACCGTCTCTGCGTAACAAGGATCTGCGCGGCGATCATTATGTAACTTTGGTTGTACAGACTCCCGAACATCTTTCTGCAGAAGCAAAAGAGCTGCTGCGCAAGTTTGACGAAGTGACAGAAGACAGCTTGCATGCGGCAGAACGCGTCAACAGCGGCGAAGCTCCGCATAAAGAAAAGAAAAAGCGCGGATTTTTCAACAAAGACAAATAACGCGAGTGGACTGTAACATGTAATTCAGGAAGTAGCAGGCGTTTTGTGCATTTTGCGGATGCACAAGCGCCTGTTTTTGTGTTATAGTAAAAACTGAGTTAGTGTGTTTTCGGGAGGTGTTTCAGATGAAGTGGAAAAAATTTAAAATAAAAACCGTGACAGATGCAGAAGATATTATTATCAGCACCCTGTACGATATCGGGCTGGAGGGTGCGCAGATCGAGGACAAGGTTCCGTTGACAGCGCTGGAAAAGGAGCAGATGTTTGTAGACATTCTGCCGGACGGTCCTGCGGACGACGGCATTGCATACCTGAGCTTTTTTGTGGAAGAAAAAGAGGACGGCAGTCTGGAATTAAACGGCGAGCCTGTGACCGAAGCGCAGATCTGCGAAAAGGTGAAGGAAGAGCTGGACGGTCTGCGCATGTTCTGTGAGATCGGGGAAGGCAGCATTGCGGTAGATGAAACCGAGGATATCGACTGGATCAACAATTGGAAGCAGTATTTCCATCAGTTTTACATCGACGATCTTCTGGTAATTCCGTCCTGGGAGGAAGTCAAACCGGAGGATCAGGGCAAGATGATCCTGCACATTGATCCGGGCACGGCGTTCGGAACCGGTATGCATGAGACAACGCAGCTGTGCATCCGTCAGCTGAAAAAATTTATCACACCGGAGACAGAGCTTCTGGATGTGGGAACCGGCAGCGGTATTCTGGCAATTCTATCTCTGATGTACGGCGCAAAGCATGCGGTCGGAACAGACCTCGATCCCTGCGCGGTGGATGCGGTTGCGGACAATATGGCAAACAACGGTATTGCACCGGAGCAGTTTGAAATGATGATCGGAAATATCATCAATGACAAGGCAGTCCAGGATCAGGTGGGCTATGAAAAATACGATATCGTCGTTGCGAATATTTTAGCGGACGTTCTGGTTCCGCTGACACCCGTGATTGTAAATCAGCTGAAAGAAGGCGGCATTTACATCACATCCGGCATCATCGATGATAAGGAAACGGTTGTAACGGAGGCGGTAAAGGCAGCAGGCCTGGAACTGCTCGAGGTAACATATCAGGGCGAATGGGTCAGCGTGACCGCACGGAAGAAGGAAACGCAGCGCGCTGATTCATGACAATAGATGCTCGCAGAGCGTGCATTCTATCGTTCATGACAATAGAATGTTCGCGGAGCGTACATTCTATTGTTTAAATGCAACACAGGTTGAAGCGCGTCGTACAGACGAAAAGAAACCAAAAGGGGCGTCAGGAATCAAATGTATCAGTTTTTTGTGGAGCCTTCCCAGATCCAGGGCAATCGGATTGTGATAACGGGAAGCGATGTCAACCATATTAAAAATGTGCTTCGGATGAAGCCGGGCGAAGAAATTGCAGTATCCAACGGTACAGACGGCAAGGAATACCGCTGCGGGATCGAAGAGCTTCTGGAGGAAGAAGTTATCTGTACGCTGCGGTTTATCAAAGAAGATGGGCTGGAGCTGCCGGCGCGGGTGACTTTTTTTCAGGGACTGCCCAAGGCGGACAAGATGGAATTTATCGTGCAGAAGCTGGTGGAGCTCGGCGCATACCGGATTGTGCCGGTGGCGTTGAAGCGCAGTGTCGTTCATCTGGATGAAAAAAAGGCGAAAGCGCGGCAGGCGCGCTGGCAGTCGATCGCAGAAGCAGCAGCGAAGCAGAGCAAGCGCCGGATTGTGCCGGAGGTTGGGGCAGTCTGCACTTTAAAGGAAGCGCTGGAACAGACGAAGCAGATGGATTTAAAACTGATTCCCTACGAACTTTCCGAAGGGATGATGCGGACGAGGAAGCTGATCGAAAGCGCAGCGCCCGGTCAGGAAATCGGTGTGTTTATCGGTCCGGAGGGCGGCTTTGAAGAGGCAGAGGTAGAGCTTGCGATGCAGTCCGGATTTATGCCGGTAACGCTGGGCAAACGGATTTTGCGGACGGAGACAGCGGGGCTGACCGTGATGGCGTGGCTGATGTACCAGTTGGAAGACTCCGGCATATCATAAAGCAGGGAACGGTTTGCCCCTGTGGCGACCGGGTTCAAACGGATTTTTTCGAGATTTTGGAAAAAGCAGGTGAAAGGTTATGGAATGTTATCTGGACAACTCGGCTACAACGCGGTGTCTGGACAGCGCGGCAGCGCTGATGGCCGGGATTTTATGTACGGACTACGGAAATCCGTCCAGTTTGCATCATAAAGGGGTGCAGGCGGAGGAATATGTCCGCCATGCGCGGGAAGTGATTGCAAAGACATTAAAGGTTACGCCCAAGGAGATCTTCTTTACCTCCGGCGGGACGGAGTCGGATAATCTGGCGCTGCGCGGTGCAGCGTATGCAAATGCACGGCAGGGCAAGCATCTGATTACGACATCGATCGAGCATCCGGCGATTCTCAATACGATGCAGTATCTGGAGCAGCAGGGCTTTGAGGTGACGTATCTGCCGGTCGATGAAAACGGAAAAATCCGTTTGTCCGATCTGGAAGCGGCGATCCGTCCGGATACGATTCTGGTTTCGATCATGCACACGAATAATGAGATCGGAGCCCTTGAGCCGATCGCAGAGGCGGGCGAGCTGATCAAACGCGTCAATCCGAACACGCTGTTCCACGTGGACGCGGTGCAGGGCTATGGCAAGGCAAAAATTCTGCCGAAACGGATGAAAATCGACATGCTGTCTGTTTCGGGACACAAAATCCACGGACCGAAGGGAATCGGATTTTTGTATGTCGGGGATCGCGTGAAAATCCGTCCGATCGTGTTCGGCGGCGGACAGGAGCGGGGACTGCGCTCCGGTACAGAAAATGTTCCGGCAATCGCAGGCATGGGAAAAGCTGCAGAGGAGATGTATCAGAACCTGGATACCGATCTGGATCGGATGTATGCGCTGAAACAACGACTTGCCGATGGTATTTCCACGATGGAAAACGTGCGGATCAATGGACTTTGCGGACGGGACAGCGCACCGCATGTGTTGAGCGTGTCGTTTGCAGGGGTGCGCAGCGAGGTGCTTCTGCATGCGCTGGAGGAACGGGAAATCTATGTGTCCGCAGGAAGCGCGTGCGCATCGAACCACCCGGATACGTCAGGAAGCGCGACGCTTCGGGCGATCGGTCTGCCGAAGGAACTGTTAAATTCGACGATCCGTTTCAGCCTTTCCGTCTTTACGACAGAGGAAGAAATTGATTATACAGTACAGGTGCTGCACGAGCTGGTTCCGATGCTGCGCCGGTTTACCAGAAGATAAGAGGATACCTCCGCTTTTGAGGTGCAGACGACCGGGAAAGCGGGAGAGCAATACGCTGCAGCCTGCCTGCGGCCGGAGGACAGACGGCAGGCAAATGCTGCGGATGAAGAAAGGAAATGAGCATGTATAAAGCTTTTCTGATTAAATATGCAGAAATCGGCGTAAAGGGCAAAAACAGGGATCTGTTTGAGGAAGCGCTGGTTCGCCAGATCAAGTATGCATTAAAGCGCTGCGAAGGAGAATTCCGGGTACGTCGAACGAGAGGACGTATCTATATTGATGTATTATCGGATGATTATGACTATGAAGAAACCATCGATAACTTGAAGACTGTCTGTGGCGTCAGCGCGATCTGTCCGATGGTTCAGCTCGAAGACGAAGGCTTCGACAAACTGTGCGAGAGTGCGGTTTCCTATATGGACGAGCACTATCCGGACAAAAACATCACCTTCAAGGTCAATGCGCGCCGTGCCCGCAAAAACTATCCTGTGGAGTCGATGGAGATCAATGCATCTGTCGGTGAAAAGATCCTGCAGGCGTTCCCCGAGATCCGCGTGGACGTCCACAATCCTGACGTGATGCTTTATATCGAGGTACGCGAGCATATTTATATTTATTCGATCGAAATTCCCGGTCCCGGCGGTATGCCGGTCGGCACCAACGGTAAGGCAATGCTGCTGTTATCCGGCGGTATCGATTCTCCGGTTGCCGGATTTATGGTTGCAAAGAGAGGCGTCAAGATTGACGCGGTTTATTTCCATGCGCCTCCGTACACCAGCGAGCGCGCAAAGCAGAAGGTTGTAGATCTTGCAAAGCTGGTAGCACGTTACAGCGGACCGATCTATCTGCATGTCATCAATTTTACGGAGATTCAGCTGGCGATTTATGAAAAGTGCCCGCACGATGAGCTGACGATCATTATGCGCCGTTACATGATGAAAATCGCAGAAGACATTGCGAAAAAGACGGAATGCCTCGGGCTGATTACCGGTGAGAGCATCGGACAGGTTGCAAGCCAGACGATCCAGTCCCTCGCGGTAACGAATGAAGTATGCACCCTGCCGGTATTCCGTCCTTGTATCGGGCTGGACAAGCAGGAGATCGTGGAGATTTCCGAAAAGATCGGTACCTATGAGACGTCAATCCTGCCGTTCGAGGATTGCTGTACGATTTTCGTCGCAAAGCATCCTGTTACCAAACCGAATCTCGCAGTGATCAAGCGCCATGAAGAGAACTTAAAGGACTGCATCGATGAAATGATGCAGCGTGCACTGGATACAGAAGAACTGATTGTGGTCGAGGCGCAGTAAGGCGCCTTTGGGGCGCGTGCGGCAAGTCGCATAAGCGACAAATTTCAAATTGCCGCACTGCGCATTCAGGAGGTATTGCTGCCAGTTCACCCGCGCCATTCGCAAAAGCGCATCTTCGATGCTCTCCGCTGCTTCGCAGCTCTTTTTGCTCATGAAATGGCGCTCCCTTCGTACCTTTCTGCAAGCAGATTTTCATGCGAGCATGAAATCTGCTCCCAGAAAGGTACGAGTGAACTGGGAGGGACAAATTAAAAAGCCCCCCGATCTCTCGGAGAGCTTTCTGATCCGTTTTGAATTAGATCATGTAGGGCTTAAGAACTTCCAGTACAGCATCAACATTGGTGTCTTCTGCATGGATGTTTAAGTCGATCGGCTTGGAAAGATCCAGGCTGAAGATACCCATGATAGATTTAGCATCGATAACGTATCTGCCGGATACCAAGTCGAAATCGTAATCGAATTTGGTAATGTCGTTTACAAAAGATTTTACCTTATCGATAGAGTTTAAGGAAATCTGAACTGTTTTCATGATAACTACCTCCTTTGGGTTCACACTTTCTGATCTTATATTAGCAAACTATCGTCACAAAAGTCAATTATCAAACGTAACAAAAATGGTGGAGAATAATATGAAAAGTGTTGCATTACATAATTTAGGTTGCAAAGTGAATGCGTATGAGCTGGAGGTTATGCAACAAAAGTTACAAGATCGGGGATATAAAATTGTGCCTTTTGATTCCGATGCGGACATTTATATTGTAAATACCTGTACCGTAACCAACATTGCAGACCGGAAGAGCCGTCAGATGCTGCACCGGGCAAAGCACAAAAATCCGGACGCGGTTGTCGTTGCGGTCGGGTGCTTTGTACAGGCGGGCGAGGAAAACAGAATGGACGACTGCATTGATCTGGCGGTGGGAAACCAGCATAAAAAGGATATCGTGGAGATTCTGGAGGCGTATCTGGAGGAGCATACTGCAGACGCCAGCGCCGTGACAGACATCGGCGCTGTGCGGGAGTATGAGGAAATGCGCATGGAGCAGAGCACGGAGCACACGCGCGCGTATATCAAGATTCAGGACGGCTGCAACCAGTTCTGCTCGTATTGTATTATTCCATTTGTGCGTGGACGCGTCCGGAGCAGAAAGCAGGAGGATGTGTTGGCTGAGGTAAGAGGGCTGGCGGAAAAAGGCTTTCAGGAGGTAGTCATCACCGGTATTCATTTGAGCTCCTACGGCATGGATTTTATCGGAGAGACGGACGGAGATTACCTGAAAAACGGAAAAGATCTGCGGGGAACGGCGTTTGAACGCGCCTATCTGGTTTCTTTGCTGGAGGAAATCGCAAAGGTGGACGGCATCCGCAGAATCCGTCTGGGTTCGCTGGAACCCCGTATCATCACAGAAGAGTTTGCCGGACGGCTGGCGGCGATTCCGCAGCTTTGTCCGCATTTTCACCTGTCCCTGCAGAGTGGCTGCAATGAAACGCTCAAGCGGATGAATAGACACTATACGGCGGAGGAATACTATGAAAAAGTGCAGATTCTCCGCAAGTATTTTGAACATCCTGCGATTACGACGGATGTAATCGTCGGTTTCCCTGGAGAAACTGCGGAGGAATTTGCGGTGACGAAGACATTTCTGGAAAAGGTTCATTTCTTTGAAATGCATATTTTCAAATATTCCCGCAGAAAAGGTACGGTTGCAGACAAACTGCCCGGACAGCTGACGGACGCTCAGAAGACGGAACGCAGCGGACAGCTGCTGGCGCTGGAAAAGGAACAGTCCAGAGAATTCCGTGCGCATTATCTGGGACAGGAAGTGGAAGTCCTGATCGAAGAACAGAAGGAGATCGGCGGAAAGGTATACTGGCTCGGTCATACGGATACCTATGTAAAGGCTGCGTTTGCGGCGGACAGTGCAGAATGCATGGATTATTCGAACCGGCTGGTGCACGGACGAGCGGTTTCTTTCCTGTCGGACGAGGTTTTGGAAATTGCATTGAATTTTTAAGAGAAGTAGGGTAAGATAAGATATAGAGCTTTGAACAAAGGACGTGACAATATGCAGGATTTGGAAAATACACAGTATTTTAAAGTAGAAGTAGAACCGGAAAATGGCGTAAAAATGATCCTTTCTGAAGTGTATGAAGCACTTTCTGAAAAAGGCTATGATCCGGTGAGTCAGATTGTCGGCTATATTATGTCCGGAGATCCGACCTATATTACCAGCTATCGCAACGCACGCGGTCTGATCGGACGGGTGGAGCGCGACGAGCTGGTAGAGGAAATGCTCAAGGAGTACATCGAGAAGAATCACTGGAAGCGCTGAGCGACCAGAGGAACAACAAGGAGAAGCGGGATGCGAGTGATGGGGCTTGATTTCGGTTCCAAGACAGTGGGAGTTGCCATCAGCGACCCGCTTTTTGTGACTGCCCAGGGAATCGAAATCATCAGAAGAAAAGAAGAGAATAAGCTGCGCCATACGCTGCAGCGAATTGAAGAACTGATCGGAGAATACGAGGTCGGGCAGATTGTGCTCGGTCTTCCGAAAAATATGAACGCCACAGAGGGAGAGCGCGTGGAGAAGACGAAGGAATTTGCGGATAAGCTGGCACGCAGAACCGGACTTCCGGTGGCATTTATGGACGAGAGACTGACGACGGTTGCAGCGGACCGGACGATGATGGAAGTCGGCGTGCGCCGGGAAAATCGGAAGGAATATGTGGATATGATTGCAGCTGTGCTGATTTTACAGGAATATCTGGACAGACAGCGGATGCAGACAGAGAACGGACAGGAGAATTAAGCTTTGGAAAAGATTACATTTTGCCCGGAGGACGGGGAAGCCGTTGAATTTTTTGTGCTGGAACAGACCAGACTCGGCGGAGTTGATTATATTCTGGTAACAGACAGTGAAGACGACGATGCGGAAGCGCTGATTTTAAAGGACGTTTCTGCGCCGGAGGACGAAGAAGCCATTTACAGCATCGTAGATGACGATAAAGAAATGGATGCAGTGGCTGCGATTTTTACAGATATGCTCGAGGATATTGAGCTTGAAAAGGAATAAATGCGAGCACCTTTTACGTGCAGCACAACGTGATTTATCCCTGCTATAAAAATAAAAATGGAGGTAATTTTGCTTGAAAAGAACAAAAAAAGTGAATATTGACGGCCCCAGCCTGAAGATTATACCATTGGGCGGACTGGAGCAGATCGGAATGAACATTACTGCCTTTGAATACGAAGACAGTATTGTTGTAGTTGACTGCGGCCTTTCTTTCCCTGATGACGATATGCTGGGAATCGATCTGGTGATTCCGGACGTGACTTATTTAAAGGAAAATGCGGATCGGGTAAAGGGCTTTGTGATTACGCACGGTCATGAGGATCATATCGGAGCACTTCCGTATGTGCTGCGGGAGTTGAATATTCCGATCTATGCGACCAGACTGACGATGGGACTGATCGAAAACAAGCTGCGCGAGCACAATCTGCTCGGTCACACGAAGCGTAAGGTGATCAAATTCGGACAGTCCGTAAATCTGGGACAGTTTAGGATCGAATTTATCAAGACGAACCATAGCATCGTAGACGCGGCCGCACTGGCGATCCATTCTCCTGCGGGAACGGTTGTCCATACCGGTGACTTTAAGGTGGACTATACTCCGGTATTTGGTGAAGCAATCGATTTGCAGCGGTTCGCGGAGCTTGGCAAAAAAGGCGTGCTGGCGCTGATGTGTGATTCCACCAACGCGGAACGGAAAGGCTTTACACAGTCTGAGCGGACGGTAGGACATACCTTTGATACGATTTTCCATGAGCATCAGGGCTCTCGGCTGATCATTGCGACGTTTGCATCCAATGTGGACCGGGTACAGCAGATTATCAATACGGCGCATAAATATGGACGAAAAGTCGTGGTTGAAGGCCGCAGCATGGTAAATATCATTGATACAGCCATGAACCTTGGCTGCATCAACATCCCGGAGAATACGCTGGTGGATATTGACCGCCTGAAGGATTATCCGGACGACAGAACCGTTATTATTACAACAGGAAGCCAGGGTGAGAACATGGCGGCGTTGAGCCGTATGGCATCGAGCGTTCACAGAAAGGTTTCCATCGGACCCAACGATACGATTATTTTCTCCTCGAATCCGATTCCCGGGAACGAAAAAGCTGTAACGAGAGTCATCAACGAGCTGGAGATGAAGGGTGCAGAGGTTATTTTCCAGGATGTCCATGTTTCCGGACATGCATGTCAGGAAGAGATCAAGCTGATTTATACGCTGGTTCATCCCAAATACGCGATTCCGGTGCACGGCGAATACAAGCACCTGAAGGCGCAGGCTGGCATCGCGCAGGAGCTCGGAATCCAGAAGGAAAATATTTTCATCCTGCGCTCCGGCAATGTTCTGGAATTAAATGAGGAAAAGGCTGGCGTGACCGGACAGGTTGCGGCTGGCGCAATTCTGGTAGATGGTCTTGGTATCGGTGATGTCGGAAACGTTGTGCTGCGCGACAGACAGCATCTGGCAGAGGACGGCATCATGATCGTTGTTGTTGCATTGGACAGCATCAGCGGACAGATCGCAAGCGGTCCGGATCTCGTATCCAGAGGCTTCGTTTACGTCAAAGAATCCGATGCACTGATGGACGAGGCACGCGACCTGATGGAAAACGTTATGGAGGGCTGCGTGAGCAGAGGCTGTACCGACTGGGGCAGAATCAAGACCGCGATCAAGGACAATTTAGGCGACTTTATCTGGAAAAAGACGAAGAGACGTCCGATGATTTTACCGATCATTATGGAAGTGTAAAGTAAGGGGAAACATGAGCAGAGTTGAGACAGCTTTGGAGGAACTGATTGCCGCGGTAATCGCTTCTGAAGAATACAGAGAATATGACAGACAGAAACAGATCATGAAGGAGCAACCGGAATTAAAAGCCCAGATCGACCGGTTCCGGCAGGAAAATTTTGAGCTGCAGAATTCGGTTCAGTCGGATGAGCTTTTTGACAGGACGGATGAATTTTCGAGGCGCCTGGAGGAGTTCCGCAAAAACCCGCTGGTGGACGCATTCCTGAACGCAGAGCTGGATTTTTGCAGGATGATTCAGGAGATCAACGGAAAAATCGTGGAGGCAGTGAACTTTGAGTAACAAGAAAAAAGCAAAGCATCAGTCGAAAAAAAGCTCTGTGGCCAAAAATATTGCAGGCGGTGCGGTCGGAACGATTTTTAATGTGGTTCTGATCATTGTCGCTGTGATGCTGATCTACTATTTCGCAGTTTCCGCGTATCAGTACGGTGTGCGGATTTACGGGGAGCCTGCAATTTCGGAGGAACCCGGAACCGAAATAAACGTAACAATTACGGACGGAATGGATTTTAAAGGGATTGCGAAGCAGCTCTGCGAAAAGGGCCTGGTCCGGGAAGAGAGACTGTTTTATATTCAGGAGCGCTTATCCAACTATTCAGAGGACGGCTTTGTGGCGGGCGACTATGTGCTTTCCACTGCGATGACGCCGGATGAAATGATGGATGTGATGGGCGCAGGCGGAGACGATAAATGATTGTAGAAGAGAGAATGCGAACGTTTATCAATTCTCTGGACCCCGGAGAGCCTGCATGGCTGGACGAGATTCGCAGCAGTGCGCTGCAGGATAACGTGCCGATTATCCGGATGGAGATGGGAAGTCTGCTGCGTTTTCTATTGACTCTCAGACGGCCGTCTTCTATCCTTGAGGTAGGGACGGCCGTTGGTTATTCCGCTCTTTTTATGAGCGAATACATGCCGGAGAATTGCCATATTACGACGATTGAAAAATATGAAAAACGGATTCCGATCGCAAAACAGAACTTCAAAACAGCCGGTCGGGAGGACAAGATCACGCTGCTGGAGGGCGATGCAGCAGAAATTCTGGCAGAGCTGTCGCAGCCGTTTGATTTTATTTTCATGGATGCGGCGAAAGGACAGTATATGCACTTTTTGCCGGACGTCCTGCGCCTGCTTGCGCCGGGCGGTCTGCTGGTTTCGGATAACGTGCTGCAGGAAGGCAATATCATCGAATCCCGCTATGCGGTGTGCAGACGCGATCGGACGATTCATGCGAGGATGCGGGAATATTTATACACCCTGACCCACCATGACGAGCTGGAAACAGTCGTGCTTCCGGTGGGAGACGGAGCGACGCTGAGCGTGAAGCTGCCCGAAAAAGAGCAGAACGCGCAGCCGTGAAATGGAGAATGAGGAGAGCAAATCAGATGAAAAAACCGGAATTGCTGATTCCGGCCGGCAGTCTTGAGGTGTTAAAGACTGCGGTCAATTTTGGAGCGGATGCAGTTTATATCGGCGGAGAGGCGTTTGGACTGCGGGCAAAGGCGAAGAATTTTTCCCCGGAGGATATGGCAGAGGGGATCGCCTATGCGCATGATCGGGGCGTTAAGGTCTATGTGACAGCGAATATTTTAGCGCATAACGGAGATCTGGAAGCGGCTTCGGATTATTTTATGGAACTGAAGCACTTAAAAACAAAAGACGGCAGACCGGTTCCACCGGATGCGCTGATTATTTCCGATCCCGGACTGTTCATGATTGCGAAGCGAGTGTGCCCGGAGATCGAGCTGCACATTTCCACGCAGGCAAACAGCACGAACTACGAGACGTGGCTGTTCTGGTGGAATCTGGGCGCAAAGCGTGTGGTTTCCGCACGGGAACTTTCCCTGGCAGAGCTGAAGAAAATCCGCAGCCATATTCCGTCTGATATGGAAATTGAGAGCTTTGTACACGGCGCGATGTGTATTTCCTATTCCGGCCGCTGCCTTCTGAGCAATTATTTTACCGGACGGGATGCCAACCGCGGCGCATGTACCCATCCGTGCCGCTGGAAATATGCGGTGATGGAGGAATCCAGACCAGGCGAATATCTGCCGGTTTATGAAAACGAAAGAGGAACGTTTATTTTCAATTCCAAGGATCTGTGTATGCTCGAGCATATTCCGGATCTGCTGGATGCGGGAATTGACAGCTTTAAAATAGAAGGACGGATGAAGACAGCGCTGTATGTGGCGACGGTGGCGCGGACATATCGGAAAGCGATTGATGACTGTCTGGAATCCGAAGAAAAATACCGCGCCAATATGGACTGGTACCACCGCGAAATTTCACGCTGTACCTATCGACAGTTTACGACGGGCTTTTATTACGGAAAGCCGAATGAAGAATCTCAGATTTATGATTCTAATACCTATCAAAGCGATGCAGTTTATCTGGGCACTGTTTACGAGACGGATCATAAGGGCCGTGCAAGAATCGAACAGCGCAATAAATTCTGCGTGGGCGATGTGATCGAGATCATGAAACCGGACGGAAGAAATGTGGCATGTCAGGTGCTGCAGATCCAGGACGATCAGGGGGAAAAAATGGAGAGTGCGCCTCATCCGAAGCAGGAGCTGTGGCTGACGCTTTCGGAGGCCGCAGAAACGGGAGATTTACTTCGTACAATTGTCGAAAAGGAGACGGACGAATGAGTGAAGTGCTGAATGTGGAAAAGCTGTTTGGAGAAAATGTATTCACCCTTGGAAAGATGCAGGAGCGTCTTCCTAAAAAAGCGTTCGCAGAAGTCAAACGCGTCATGGAGCATGGCGGTGAGTTAGACAACGCGACAGCGGACGTTGTGGCAAAGACGATGAAGGACTGGGCAGTGGAGCATGGCGCGACCCATTACACGCACTGGTTCCAGCCGCTGACCGGCATCACGGCGGAGAAGCATGATTCCTTCGTGACACATCCGGATGAGAACGGAAAGATGCTGATGGAGTTTTCCGGTAAGGAGCTGATTAAGGGCGAGGCGGACGCTTCGTCATTTCCCTCCGGCGGTCTGCGTTCCACATTTGAAGCGAGAGGTTATACGGTATGGGATATCACTTCCCCTGCGTTTTTAAAAGAAGATGCGACGGGTGTGATTCTGTGTATCCCAACGGCGTTCTGCTCCTTTACAGGTGAGGCACTCGATAAAAAGACTCCGCTGCTTCGCTCGATGGAAGCAATTTCCGAGCAGGCGATGCGAATCGTTCGTCTGTTCAACAAAAACACGACGGCGACAAAAGTTACTCCGTCTGTCGGCGCGGAGCAGGAGTACTTCCTGATTGACCGGGCAAAATATTTACAGAGAAAAGACCTGATTTTTTCCGGCAGAACGCTGTTCGGCGCGCCCGCACCGAAAGGGCAGGAGCTGGAGGATCATTATTTCGGCGTGATCCGCGAGCGGATCGGTGCGTTTATGAAGGATTTAAACGTGGAGCTGTGGAAGCTCGGCGTGACGGCAAAGACGCAGCACAATGAGGTTGCACCCGCGCAGCACGAGCTTGCCCCGGTCTATGAAACTGCGAACATTGCAATGGATCACAACCAGCTTGTCATGGAGACGATGAAAAAGGTGGCAGAGCGTCATAACCTGCGCTGCCTGCTGCACGAAAAGCCGTTTGCAGGCGTTAACGGCTCCGGCAAGCACGACAACTGGTCGATTACGACGGATACCGGCATGAATCTGCTCGATCCCGGTGAGACGCCCAATGAAAATATCCAGTTTTTATTGGTGCTTGCCTGCGTTATCAAGGCTGTGGATACACATGCCGACCTGCTGCGCAGAAGCGCCTCCAACGTCGGTAACGATCTTCGTCTCGGTGCAAGCGAAGCGCCTCCGGCAATCGTTTCCGTATTTCTGGGCACACAGCTCGAGGATGTGGTAAGACAGCTTGTGGAAACCGGCGAAGCCCGTTCCTGCCTGGAGGGTTCTACATTACATACCGGCGTTTCCACTGTGCCTGATCTGCCGATGGATGCGACGGACAGAAACCGTACTTCTCCGTTTGCCTTTACCGGAAACAAGTTCGAGTTCCGTATGGTTGGCTCTTCGGATTCGATCGGAAGCCCGACGACGACGATCAACGCAATTGTCGCAGAGGCGTTCTGCGAAGCTGCCGACCGACTGGAAGCTGCCGGGGAAGAAAATTTCGATATGGCGGTGCACGATCTGATTAAGGAATATATGACGGCACATCAGCGCATTCTTTTCAACGGAGACGGTTATTCGAAGGAATGGGAGAAAGAGGCGCAGCGCCGCGGCCTTCCGGTATTCCCGGGTATGATCGATTCGGTGGAGGCACTGACGACCGATAAGGCGATCCGGTTGTATGAGCGTTTCGGCATCTACAACCGTGCAGAGCTGGAATCCAGAAAAGAGATTGTTTACGAAACCTATGTCAAGACGATTCATATTGAGGCAAAGACGATGATCGATATGGCGTCGAAAGATATTCTTCCTGCCGTTATGCGGTACACAAAGACGTTGGCGGATACCATCGCTTCCCTGGAATCAGTCGGTGCAGACAGCAGCGTTTCAAAAACGCTGTTGAAGGATACCTCTGCTCTGCTGTCTCAGGCTTCCGCCGCGCTGGAAGACCTGAAACAAAAGGAAGCAGACGGAAACGTGCAGAAGAAAGATGCGAGAAAGCAGGCATTTTTTTATCGGGACGAGATCGTTCCTGCAATGGAAGCCCTGCGCGCACCGGTAGATGCGCTCGAGATGAAGGTAGACCGTTCGTTCTGGCCGATGCCCGGATATGCGGATTTGCTGTTTGAAGTGTAAAAACGCGTCAGCGGATTCGACGCAGGAAATCCTCGTGAATCCGCTGACGAAGCGGCAGGTGGATCTGGAAAAAATAAAAAATAAAAAATTTAAAAAAAGGCTTGCATTTTCTGTGAATGTGTTGTATATTAAATAAGCGCTGTGAGACAGGGAAACAAAATCACAGAGAACAAGACTTAGGGCTATCGCCAAACGGTAAGGCAACGGACTCTGACTCCGTCATTTTCCAGGTTCGAATCCTGGTAGCCCTGCTACAAACCCCGAAGGAAAATTCCTCCGGGGTTTTTGTTATAACGGCACAAAAAGGATGTCGGGTTGCCGAACCAAGTGATTCCTGCTATAATAATTGCAAAAGAGAGCACAGCCAGTACCGGAGGAAAGACGGATATGTATACATTTGACAGCAGAGTGCGCTACAGCGAAACCGGGGAAGACGGATTACTGAGCCTGCCGGCGATCGTGGATTATTTTCAGGATGTTTCGACGTTTCAGTCGGAGGATCTCGGAATTGGCATTGATTTTCTGAAAGAAAAGGATCTGCTCTGGGTGATGAGCGCGTGGCAGGTGGTTGTACACCGCTATCCGGCGCTCGGAGAAAAAATCAGGATCGGGACGATTCCATACGAGCTGCGCGGCTTTATGGGACTGCGTAATTTTTTTATGGACACGGAAGACGGAGAGCGGCTGGCACAAGCAAATTCGGTCTGGTCTCTGATCAATCACAAAAAGGGCGTTCCGGTGCGGGTGCTGCCGGAGATGGTCGAAAAATACGACGTGAAAGAACGTTTGCAGATGGACTATGCGCCGCGTAAAATTGCAGTGCCCCAGGGCGGCATCAGACAGGAGCCTTTCCGAGTAGAAAGACAGCACTTAGATGGCAACCACCACGTAAATAATGGACAGTACATTTCGATGGCGATGGCGTATTTGCCGGAAAATTTTGCAATCAGACAGATGCGGGCGGAGTATAAAAAATCCGCACTGCTTCACGATATAGTGGTTCCGATCATTGTGACGGAGGCAGACCGCGTAACCGTTTCCCTGTGCAGCGAGGACGAATCTCCGTTTGTGATCGTCGAGCTGACAGGAAGATAAAGGAAAATAATATGCTGGAAATTGGAACAATTCAGAATTTGACAGTAGTAAAAAAAGTGGATTTCGGTGTTTATCTGGCAGAGCCCGGAGCAGAGGATAAAAGAGTGCTTCTTCCGGCAAGACAGGTTCCGCCGCAGACCTCGGTCGGGGATCAGATTGAGGTTTTCTTATATAAAGATTCGAGCGACCGGCTGATTTCAACAACGGCGCGCCCGAAGCTTTTGCTGGGTGAGGTTGTAGAGCTTACGGTTGCGCAGACTGCGAAAATGGGAGCATTTCTGGAATGGGGACTGGAAAAAGACCTCTTCCTTCCATTCAAGGAGCAGACCAGAAAGGTAAAAGAGGGCGACCGTTTCCCGGTTGCTTTGTATGTGGACAAGAGCGGGCGGCTCTGTGCGACGATGAAGGTGTATCATTATCTGCGCACCGACAGCCCTTATCATAAGGATGACAGAGTGAGCGGCTGTCTGTATGAAATCAGCCGCCAGTTCGGCGCGTTCGTGGCAGTGGACAATCAATATTCCGCGCTGATTCCTCCGAAGGAAATGTACGGGGAATTAAAGGTCGGTGACCATGTGGAAGCCAGGGTTGTCCGGGTACATGAGGACGGCAAGCTGGATTTGAGCGTGCGGGAAAAGGCGTACCTGCAGATCGAGACGGATGTAGAGAAGGTCATGAAGCTGATCGACAGTTTCGACGGCGTGCTTCCGTTTACCGACAAGGCTTCTCCGGAGGTCATTCGCAGGGAGCTTGCGATGAGCAAAAACGAGTTCAAGCGTGCGGTCGGCAACCTGCTGAAAAACGGCAGGATTGAGATCACAGAAAAAGCGATCCGCAGGATATAAGGCGGCGGGTACGCTCCGTGGGGGCGGAGAGTGACGAAGCTGATACAACGGGGATGCGTTTCAAAGGCGTTTCGTTGTGAGAAAAGAAGTGAGTAGAGGGTTATGAGAAGGTATTCAGTTCTGGGAATTTCCTTAATGGATGTTTCCGCAAGAGAGAGCCTGCGCAAAGCGGAGCATTTTTTGCAGACCGGGGCACTCAATACAACAAGCTATATTAACGCGCAGTCTCTGTCGATGGCGTCCAGGGACGAACAGGTCAAGGAGTATCTGGAAGAGACGGATCTGATGTTCTGTCTGGAGCCGGATATTTTGGAGGCAGCAGGAATCGCATCTCCCGGCAGGGTTCGGGAAATCGAGGACCGGATGTTTTTGCGGGAGTTTTTGAAAAGACTGGCAAGACAGCATGACAAGGTTTATCTGCTGGGCGACACGGATAAACAGGCGCAGGAGCTGCAGGAGATGCTTCTAAACGCGCAGGAAAATTTAAATATCGTGGATGTGCGCGGCTACGAGGAATTTGAGTATCAGCCTCAGCGACTGATGAACGCGATGAACGAAGCTGCGCCGAAGGTGATTTTTTCCCGGATGACATATCCGCTGGATCTGGAGCTGATGCACAGCGGCCGCAAATTTTTAAACGCGGAGCTTTGGGTGGCGTTGCCGGAGACGAAATTAAAAGAAAAGGTGAGAACGACGTTCTGGAGAAAGGTGCGGAAAAAGATTTTTCAGAAAAAAGTTAATGAATATAATCTGGAAAAGGCGGAGCAATAAGTACTTCGCCTTTTATAGTTCCAAACAAAAGAACGTCTGGAATTCTGCTGTTATAGGTTTTGCATAAATTTTTTGCGATTTCCTATAGCTTTTTTTGTGGTTTTCTTTTAGAATATAGGTTGGGCATAGTAAAAATCGCAGGAGACAGACTGGTTTTTTTGTCGAAGAATGCGCGAAGTGAAGGAGACGGGGTTTATGATATCGAATCAGATTTTACAGAGTACACTGGATGGCCTGAAGGCGATTGCCAGAGTCGAATTATGTGTGATTGATGTGGATGGAAAGACCGCTGCGACGACAGCAGACGGACTGGAAGAATATCTGCCGCAGGCGAGAGCCTTTGTGGATTCCCCTGCAGACAGCCAGGAGGTTCAGGGAAATCAGTTTTTTAAGATCTATGACGAGCAGCAGCTGGAATATATTCTGATTGTAGGCGGCGCCGGTGAAAATATTTATATGATCGGAAAGATGGCTGCATTCCAGATTCAGAACCTGCTTGTGGCGTATAAAGAGCGCTTCGATAAGGATAACTTTATCAAAAACCTGTTGCTGGATAACCTGCTTTTGGTGGACATTTACAGCAGGGCGAAGAAGCTCTATATTCCGGTGGATGCGCAGCGAGTTGTCCTGATTATCGAATGCAGCGCGGGACGGGAGGATAACATCCTGGAGCAGATGCGTCCGGTATTTGGTAATAATAACCGGGATTTTATCACGGCAGTGGATGAGAATAACGTGATCATCGTGAAAGCGCTGACCGAAAACGATGAAATGAAGGAGATTGAGCATTACACTGCAAACCTGATAGAATGGCTGGAAACAGAGGGCTATTCCGAAAGCCGCATTTCCTACGGTACAATTGTACAGGAAATCAAAGAAGTGAGCCGTTCCTACAAAGAAGCCAAGATGGCAATGGATGTCGGCAAGATTTTCTTTGACGAGAGAAGAGTAATCGCATACAGCGAGCTGGGCATTGGCCGTCTGATCTATCAGCTTCCGATTCCGCTTTGTAAGATGTTTATCCGAGAGATTTTCGGTGGAAAGAGTCCGGACGATTTTGACGAGGAGACGCTGACGACCATCAGCAAATTCTTCGAGAACAGCTTAAACGTATCGGAAACGAGCCGTCAGCTGTTTATCCACAGAAATACGCTGGTATATCGTCTGGATAAGCTTCAGAAGTCTACCGGGCTGGATCTGCGCGTATTTGAGGATGCGATTACATTCAAGATCGCACTCATGGTTGTAAAGTACATGAAGTACATGGAATTTTTTGAATATTAGGATGGTGACAAGGTTTGGTACAAAACGATAAGAAAAAAAAGAAGAAGCGGGAAGGCTCAGATGCGGTCATCACGCTGGATCGCGTGAGCAAATCGTATTCGAGCGGCTCTCCGGCTTTGGATAATGTGAGCCTGACGATCAAAAAGGGGGAATTTGTTTTTATTGTAGGCGACAGCGGCTCAGGAAAATCGACCCTGATCAAGCTGCTTTTGCGGGAGCTGACGCCCACGAGCGGCCGTGTTATCGTAAATGGTGCCGATGTGGCGCGCTTAAAGCGCAGACAGGTGCCGAAATTCCGCAGAAATCTTGGAATCGTGTTCCAGGATTTCCGTCTGCTGAATGACAGAAACGTTTATGAAAACGTTGCGTTTGCACAGCGTGTTATCCAGATGCCGACGAAGCTGATGCGTAAAAATGTTCCGAACGCGCTGGCAGAGGTAGGTCTGGCAGGCAAATACAAAGCGAAGACCAAACAGCTCTCCGGCGGTGAACAGCAGAGAGTTGCACTGGCGAGGGCGCTGGTAAATGAACCGCCGATTCTTCTGGCAGATGAACCGACAGGAAACCTCGATCCGAAGAATTCCTGGGAAATCATGAAGCTGCTGGAACGCATCAACGAAGAAAGAGGCACGACGATTCTGGTCGTTACGCACAACCGTGAAATTGTAAATGAAATGAAGAAACGCGTAATTACGATGAAGAAGGGTGTCGTTATCAGCGACGAAGAAAAAGGCGGTTATATCGATGAGGATTAGTACATTTTTTTATACGTTGAAACAGGGCGTAATCAACATTTTCCGGAACAAGCTGTTTTCCCTTGCTTCCATTGCGACGATTTCTGCCTGTCTGTTTTTGTTCGGACTTTTTTATGCGGTCATTTTAAACTTCCAGAACGTCGTGCGCACGGCAGAAGAGGGCGTTTCTGTTACCGTATTTTTTAAGGACGGGACGACCCAGGAAGAAATGGAACAGATCGGCGCGCAGATCCGGGCGCGCGACGAGGTGTCCGAGGCGAAGTTTATTTCTGCAGATGAAGCGTGGGCAGAGTGGGCTCCCGAAAATATCGGAGAAGATTACAACGAGATCTATACCGAGAACCCGCTGGAGGGCATGGATAACTACGAAATTTATATGAACGATGTTTCGAAGCAGGAAAGCCTGGTAAGCTGGCTGGAATCCATCCCGCAGGTGGATGAAGTACGGCATTCCGAGGTAGCGGCGACGACGTTGACCGGCGTGAATGCGCTCGTGGCATACACTTCGGTCGGCATTATTGCAATTTTGCTGGCAGTTTCCGTATTCCTGATCAACAACACGGTTATGATCGGTATTTCTGTTCGCAAGTCAGAGATTGAAATTATGAAATATATCGGTGCGACGGACTTTTTCGTACGTTCCCCGTTTGTAATAGAAGGTATTCTGATCGGATTGATCGGTTCGTTGCTCCCGCTCGGTCTGATCTATGTCCTTTATAAAAAGGTCATTGATTATGTCATGATAGAGTTCCCGTCGCTTTCCGGGCTGATGCAGTTTTTGCCGGTTTCGGAGATTTATCGGACGCTTCTTCCGGTTTGTCTTGGACTTGGCGCAGGAATCGGTTTCCTGGGAAGCTTTATAACAGTGCGCAAGCATCTTCGCGTATGATGAGGAAGACAGCATGAGAATTGGGAAAAAAAGAATCACAGCCTGCCTTTTATCGGCAGCGCTGCTTCTTTTTACATCGATGATTCCTGTTCAGGCATCCACTGCGCTTGAGGAGAGCATCAAGCAGAAGCAGCAGGCGATCAGCGACGCGCAGTCGGAAAAAAAGAAGATCCAGTCCAACATTTCCGATATTAAGTCGATGGTAAGCCAGCTGCAGAAGTCGAAGAAGGATCTGGAAACATATGTGGCGCAGCTGGACGGTCAGCTGGATGATCTGGAAAATAAGATCGAAGATCTGAAAGAAGAGATCACAGCCAAAAAAACGGAAATTGAAGAAACGAAAGCGGATATTGAACAGGCGCAGGCGGTTGCAGATCAGCAGTATGAGGATATGAAAACCCGGCTGCGCTATCTGTATCGAAACGGCAAGGGCAACGGATACCTCGAGCTTTTGGCGAATGCAGGCTCGTTTGCAGATATGTTAAACCAGGCAGGTTATGTGGAACAGCTAAGCAGCTACGACAGCCGCAAGCTGGAAGAGTACCGTCAGAGCGTGGAATATCTGGAGCTGTGTAAACAGACACTGGAAGAGGAAGAAGACGTTTTAAACACCGCACAGGCGAGCCTGGAAAAGGAGCAGCAGGCGGTCAATACGCTGATTTCCGAGAAAGAGCAGCAGATTGTGGCATATCAGGGCGATATCAGCAATAAGGAGGCTGCAATCAAGGAATACGAGGCGGATATTTCGGCACAGAATGCGACGATCGCTGCTCTGGAAAAGGCAGTTGCGGCGGATAAGGCAAAGCTCGAAGAGGAAAACCGCTTAAAATATGACGGCGGTATGTTCCAGATGCCGTGTCCGGGCTATACCAGGATTTCGGATGATTACGGCAACCGGATGCACCCGACGTTGAAGGTTCAGAAATTCCATAACGGCGTGGATTTTGCGGCACCGAGCGGAACGGCGATTCTGGCGGCATACAGTGGAAACGTAGTAGCGGCGTCTTACAACAGTTCGATGGGCAATTATGTCATGATCGACCACGGCGATGGATTGTATACAATTTATATGCACGCGTCGAAGCTATATGTTTCAACGGGACAGTCTGTGAGCAAGGGTGAGACAATCGCGGCGGTCGGCTCGACCGGACGCTCGACGGGACCGCATCTTCATTTTTCTGTGAGAAGCAACGGCAGCTACGTCAGCCCGTGGAACTATTTGAAATGAGCCGAGGGAACGGCGAACATAAAATGGATGCTTGCATCCAATTTTATGTCTGACGTTCCCGTTAAATCATGAGAAAGTAGCGATTTACGCAGTAAATCAGCGGATTTCGAATGATTTTGGCGAACATAAAATGGTTATTGTTCACCCGCGCCATTCGCAAAACCGCGTCTTCGAC
>NZ_JAOQJY010000027.1:45765-49698 GCF_025567525.1 Gallintestinimicrobium propionicum
CGGCGTGACCCTGTATCAGGGAACGAAGAACGGTAGCTCCCTGGAAGAGGTCGGCAACAAGGTGACGATGGAAAAGGTCAATGTGCTGGAAGGAATGATCGACGATTATTATCTCGAGGACGTCAGCGCAGAGGATTTGGAGCAGGGGGTATACAAAGGACTTCTGGATGCGTTGGGCGATCCGTATTCCGTCTATTATACAGCGGATGAGCTGGAAACGCTGCAGGAAAAGACGCAGGGCATCTACTACGGAATCGGCGCAAGGGTTTCGTTGGATACCGAAACGCAGCTTCCGAAGATTGCAAGCGTAATTTCAGGAACGCCGGCGGAGGAAGCCGGACTGATGGCAAACGACCTTTTGTATAAGGCGGATGACACGGAGCTCCAGGGAATGGATCTTTCTTCCGCAGTCGCGTTGATCCGGGGTGCGGAAGGCACAACCGTGCACCTGACGGTGATCCGCAGCGGCGAGAGCAATTATCTGGAATTTGATGTGGTTCGCCGTAAGCTCGCAAACGAAACGGTTACGTCAAAGATGCTGGATGACAGCATGGCTTACATCCAGATTCAGGAGTTTGACGATGTGACGCTGGATCAGTTTACGGAAGCCCTGGACAATGCCCGTTCGGAAGGCATGGAAGGTCTGATTATCGATCTGAGAGGAAATCCGGGCGGAAACCTTTCGACGGTATGTGATATCTGCCGGGAGCTGCTCCCGAAAGGACTGATTGTATACACGGAGGATAAATACGGAAACCGGGAAGAATACTCCTGCGATGGTACGAATCCGTTAGAGGTTCCGCTCGTTGTTCTCGTAGACGGAAACAGCGCTTCCGCTTCGGAGATTATGTCCGGCGCAGTAAAGGATTACGGAATCGGAACTCTGGTTGGAACGACGACTTACGGAAAAGGCATCGTACAGCGGATTATGCAGCTTACCGATAATTCCGCAGTGAAGCTTACAGTCAGCAAGTATTACACGCCGAAGGGCAACAACATCCATAAGATTGGTATTGAACCGGATGTGGAGGTTGAATTTGATGCTCAGGCATATGTGGAAGACGGTACGGACAATCAGCTGAATAAAGCGATGGAAGTGCTTCAGGAAAAGATGGCAGAATAAAGAAAAATGGTAACTGTTCAGTACCCTCACAGTTACAAAAAAAGATACCCGTCGGAATCGGCTCACAGGGGAACCTCGATTCCGACGGGTATTTTTTTCATTTCATAGGAAAATGCGTCCTATGAAATAAAAACGCTCCGCGCGGATCGCACTGCGGCGGAATGGTAGAATGTCGCTTACGCGACCCGCCGCAGGCGGAGAATCCTGCTTCGCAGGATTCTTTTTCAGCAGCTGTTTTATGCAGCCTTTTCAGAATTCCTGGACGCTGCGAAGTAGGAACGCAGGGAGTTGATTACGATGGTCAGTCCAAGGACGATCAGCAGGATTGCAATGATCAGCTGCAGTCCTTCTACCAGGAAGGTAGCAGAGCCTGCCGCATACGCTTTTGCCAAAGCGATTGTGCGCTGTACCAGTGCGGTGCCGGTTACGCAAAGCATGATTACCAGCGGAGGGAACAGCATCTTGTTGCTGCGGCCTGTAACCTTCAGGAATACGCACAGCGTTACAAGTACCAGGGCGGAGAGCAGCTGATTCGCAGAACCGAACAGCGGCCAGATGTTTGCATAGCCGATACGGGTCAGAACGAAGCCGCACAGCAGGGTTAAAACGGTGGAGAAGTATTTGTTGCACAGAACCTTTCTCCATAACGGAGCAGAAGCCATATCATCAACAGAGAACAGCTCCTGGAAGCTCATACGACCGATTCTTGCAACTGCATCCAGGCTGGTCAGTGCAAGTGCGGATACACACATGGTCATGAAGCACTGGGCTACATAAAGCGGGATACCGAACATTTCCAGGAAGCCTGCAACGCCGTTGGAGAATACCTGGAACGGGGTGCCTGCAGCCGGTGTGCCGTCAGCAGATGCAGCAGCACCTGCAACGCAGAGAGCGACAACGGCCAGAAGGCTTTCAAGAACCATTGCGCCGTAACCAACCTTGAGCATATCCTTTTCATTTGCGATTGTCTTGGAAGAAGTGTCGGAGGATACCAGGCTGTGGAAGCCGGAGATCGCACCGCAGGCAACGGTTACGAACAGGATCGGGAACATGTTTCCGAGCTTTTCATTTGTAAATCCTGTATAAACAGGCAGGTTCATGGTCGGATGTGCAACGAGCAGTCCGAGAACAGCGCCGACGATCATGCCAATGAACATGTAAGTGGTCATCATATCACGGGGCTGTTTGAGCAGCCAGATCGGAAGAACTGCTGCGAAGAAGATATAAACAAAGGTAATGTAAGTCCAGGTATCTTTTCCGGCGGTGATCGGAAGAGCCATACCGATTGCCAGAGCTGCTACGGTGCAGACAAGACCTACAACGGTTGCTTTCCAGCCGGAAAGGTTGAATTTCTTCTGCAGTACGCCAAATACCATAGCGAATAAGATAAAAAGCAGGGAAATGGTACCGGCAGCACCGTTCGGTCTGGCAGCCTCGGAAAGCTGTACCTGTCCGTCAACGGTTGTAAATGCGTTGAAGGTTCCGGCTACCATATCGGCGAATGCTGCGATAACCAGCAGGGTGAATAGCCAGCAGAACAGCAGGAAAAGCTTTCTGCCGAGTTTACCGATGTACTTTTCGATCAGCAGACCGATGGATTTGCCGTCGTTTTTGACGCTGGCATACAAAGCACCGAAGTCAGTAACAGCACCGAAGAAGATGCCGCCAAGAAGTACCCACAGAAGAACCGGGAGCCAGCCGAATGCAGCGGCCTGAATTGCACCGGTGACAGGGCCTGCGCCTGCGATGGATGAAAACTGGTGACAGAAGACGGTAAAGCCTTTTGTCGGAACGTAGTCCTGCCCGTCCTCGTGGGCCTGGGCGGGTGTTTTGGCAGCAGGGTCGATGCCCCATTTGTTTGCGAGCCAGCGGCCATACAGCAGATAAGCGGCTGCAAGGCATACGGCTGCGATTAAAACGATTGCAAGTGTGTTCATGAGATAGGGTCCTCTCTTTCGTTAGAATGCTCAACATGGCAGTGCGTGGGCGACCTGCCCGGAGTTTTTCTGCAGGGGGATAGAATTTGTTCGGGCGCGGTGAATATCGGACAGCCCGAATTCGTTTTCCTGTCGCTGCAACAAAAAAAGCCTTCGTCTTTATCCCTTTCGGGGAATAGAAGACGAAGGCATATAAACTCCGCGTTACCACTTCTTTTGCTGCAAAAAACAGCCTCTCGGTCACAGCTCCCGGCATTTGATCCGGTCAATGTGCTCCCCTGTAACGGAGGGACTCCGGTTCTGGCTACTGGAAAAACGTTCACCAGAACTGCTGACAGGCGAGGGCATTTGGAACCTGTTGCCACCTTCCATCAATGGCGGCTCTCTGGAAACAGATTAACTCTAAATGTCATGTCCTGCTCACTGCATTTGCATGTTGAATTGTTGCCATTCTAGTTCCGGGGAAAAAAAATGTCAATGCGTAATCTTGAATTTTGGAAGTTTGTATAGGAAGAAAATGTTTTAGTTCTAAAATTTGTATAAAATTTTAGCGATGCAAAGCGCTAGTACGGTACCACGGGATACTGATAGCAGAAGAGAATGGGTTCCTGAGTACGGCACATGAAAAATAGAAACTTTTGCAAAAAGAATTTTGAAACAAAACAAGCGGCTTCCGAATCCTCGGAAACCGCTTGTTTACTGCCTTTTTAGAAGAGCGACAGACGGGGCTCGAACCCGCGACCTCCACCTTGGCAAGGTGGCGTACTACCAACTGTACTACTGTCGCATTTTATCTCTCGCTGATGTATCTCAGCGACGAAATTTATAATAACACAGCTTTTTACGTTTGGCAAGCTTTTTCGTAAAAAAATT
>NZ_JAOQJY010000028.1:0-47547 GCF_025567525.1 Gallintestinimicrobium propionicum
AAGTTATAGAGATACCACTCCTTAGAGGGATTATCTCATAAATTTTGGATACTGAAAAACCGGTGGATTATTCATCGCTTACTTTTAATCCATAGGAAGTTCCTATAAAACGCTTGTAGAAAGGAGGATGTGACATGTTTGAACCATTATCAATGTTAAACGGAACATCATTAGACGAGGCTATGTTGACAGACTTTGTCCCTGCGGCAAGTGCGGGAGGCGCAATTTTAAGTATTATTGTAATTGCGATTGTTCCTATGTAGTTTTGGACAGGGCGGTGGGCAGGTATCTGCCCATCGCTTTGTAGAAAAGGAGGTTATTATGAAGGAATTAGAAAAAGTAGTACAGGAAGAAATGTTTGAAATCGAAGTACAGTACTGTGATCCTGATGATTGTTTACAAGATTGTATGGAGAGTGGATACAATAACTGTACAGCAGTAGTAACTGGTTGGTGGTAAAACTTGCAAATGCAGGCAAAGGCAGTTTAGAAAAAGGCACTAGGTAAGAATAAAATTTTCTGTTATCTAGTGCCTTTTAATGTGAGGGAGAGAAACTATGTATCCACTTCTAGTTGAAAATATGACAGACGAGGAAGCCTATATACAAAATTTAAACATTGAGGTAAATTCCAAAGAAGTTTGCTTTTTTATGTGTGGGGAAAATTTTGGACGGATACTTTTTGAAATCTTTTGCGGATATAGAAAACCGAAAACAGATGAGATATTTGTATGTAATAAAGACTGGCTTGATTTGGACGAAAATAGTCGTTCTCTTTTAAACAGGCGCTTGTTTGGGATAGCGGCAGAAGAGTTTCCGCTGATTGAATTTATGACGATTGAAGAAAATATTTCTATGCCAAGTCTGTTAGACGGAGATAAAACCAATATAGAGGAATTGGTTAAGGCTTTTGACATAGGGTACTTATTACAAAAATATCCTTCGGATCTTAATCATAGAGAAGAAATGAGATGTATCTGTGCGCGTGCCTTTTCCGGAGGCAGGAAGGTTGTTGTGATATTCGATTTATTCAAAAGAATGCAAGAGCAGAGCAAGGCAGAACTTGCAATACTTACTTATCATGCAGCAAAAAGTTTGGGAATATCTGCTCTTTACATAAGTGAAGATTTAGACGAAAATTATGGCGCTTATGATTTTATATACAAATACCGACCGGAGAAAAAGGAATTTTCTATTATTGATTTTCGTGCATGAATGGAGCTGTAGAAATGGAACGTGATAGAGAATGTAGACTGCTGTTAAATGATTTGAACGATATTCTTTCTGAACAATGTTTGGAACAAAGAGTTAGGTGCAGGTATTTGAATGATCCGGTGCAAGAGTTGGCAGAGTGTATCAATCAACTGCTGGATATTTGTGAGAGGGCAGTAACAATGACACTGGATATAGAAAATGATTATCGTACTATGCGGGCGGAACTGCAGAGCAATATCCGAAATCCGCTAAGCTGCATAAAAACAAGTTGCTTTCTAATCAATTCACTTGCAGAAAAAAATATCCAGTCTGAAAAGCTCCAAGAGTATCTTCAAATTATAGAAAAAGCAGCGGAGGATATAGAGAGTGCATTAAAATAACTGATAATTGAAGAAGTGCTGGGCGAGGAGTTTTCGTCCAGTATTTCTTTCTGGAATGAGAAAAGTTGAATTTACAAATCAAGAGGAGACATACACATGAAGTATGTTTTTCCAGAATATAAAGAGAATGTAGTGTTGGGCAACGGGAAATTACAGTTAAATCCAATGTCCTATCAGGTTATCTACGAAGGAAAGGAGATAGACCTGACACCCAGGGAATTTGAAGTTTTATATCTACTGGCTTTAAAGCCAAACTGGGTAATGCCAAAGACAACTATTTATCATTCTGTATGGGGTATTCATTATCATGATGATCAGATACCATACAGAACAGTAGAATATGTGATATGGAAGATAAGAAAAAAGATGGGACATGATATTATCGAAACGTTGGTCAATGTGGGGTATCGGTTGAAAAAGTTATAGTTTTTGGGAGATATAATTGAGATGAAATAGTATGTTATTATTAATGGAGGATTTATTACATGAACGGAAATAAGAAAAGTGCAAAACAGTATCACCAATCTGTAATTACTGCTTTAGAGAAAAAAGTAAATGACATGAAAGATTCCGCTTATTCAGGATTGTATAGTGAAATAGCATTTATCATTGGAATAGCAGTTATCATGATAGATACCTTTTTTCCACCAGAGGAAACGAAAGTTAATTGTGTATGGAAAATAATACTGATAGCTGTATCTATAGTCTGTATGCTTTATTTCGCCAAAAAAGTGAAAACAGTGAATGAAGTGGAAGAAGAGAAAAAGTTTTGGCCGAACTTTTTTATTCAATGGGCAACAAGTTTAGGATATATAAACATGCCTGTAGCTGTGATAGCTATTTTGGTAACCTTTGATAAGGGCAAAGCATGGACATTATTTATGATGGGGGTTGCTGTAATTCTGACAGGTTTAACTTTAATAGAAGCACTTGTAAAAACTTCTAAAATTTTAAAAAAAGAAAATGTTGGTAAGCGGAAATAAGATTGATTAAAAAAATTGAGGTAAAAGGTAGACGGTGTATTTGATATTATTTACATCTTTTTGTTGAAATTTGATAATCATTTTTGGTGATGAATATTACATCATTATTATTCCAATCTGCTGGAAAATACAGATAAAAGGATTATGGATATTTATCTTGAATTCGGATTTGAAAGCCAAAGGACGTTTAACCAGGCGTTTCAGCAGAAGTATGGGAGGACACCTAGCAAATATCGAAAAATATGGTGGGATAATTGAATATTATGAGAGTTGCAGAGAATATATAGGGAAATATTATTTGCGGTTTGAAAGAATTTGGAGCGGATATGCGATTTAGCGCATATCCGCTTTTGACATTGTAGAAAAGATTTTTGTTTTGAACGGTTACGTTGGTAGACAGTAATATTTTTATATGGAAGATGTGAAAAAATAAAACTATTAATATTCTAACAAAAATTACATAGACAGTCGATTTTATTACATGAATAAAATTTCAAGAAATAAAAGGTGTATTATCTAAAATGTAAGGAACAGAAGAAAATAATTCAACCATTTCAATTTAGAATTAGTATCTGTACTGTACAAAATTGATTTATGAAAGGAGAAATAATTATGAGTGAAATGAGAAATCCTATTACAAGAGAAGAAAACTTTAGCAATCCAGCTGGTAACGTTATGATGGAGCTGCAGGAAGCAGATTTAAACAAATTTGTAGCAGGAGCTGGTGAAACCAGAAATTCCGGCGGAGTTTTATGTACAAGTACAGCAGAATGCTATTTTGGTACTTTGCTGAAACCTTGCTGCCCTAAGAAATAAACACAGGTGTTGATAAAGAGGGTAAGCGTTAATTGAAGTTTGTGCAGTACAGATACGAATTGTGAGTTGAAATGGAAAGCAGAATGGGGTGTTTAAGAACATGAATACTGAGAGAGCATCATATTTTACAGAAAGAAGTTATACAACATCAGAAGCAGAAAATAAAAAAGATATATTTGAATATTGGAAAAAGATTTTAGGAGAAGATACATTAAGAGTTGCTGAGAAATGTTATGGTATTGATTTAGTAAAAGTTTTAAATTCTGAAAATTATGTATGTGAAAACAATCACGTGATGTCAGAAATGGAAAAGGTAAAAATAGAATTATTTGAAAAACCAATCAATTATAACTATTCCGGATTCAAAGGAGAAAAATTGGCATTTGATAATTTTTTTATACCTTTAATCAATTACGGAATAGACATATTAAAAAATGGAACAAGTCTTTTTTTGACGGATTCTATTATAGATACATACGCAAATACCTTATTAGAGAGATTAGGGAAGATCAGTCTTGGAATATTAATGTTTGAAATGTATCTTTGTAAGAAGACGGGAAAACTGAATGGAAGAAATTCAGAGGAAGAATACGATTATTATAATAATAATTTTTTAAGTAAGAAATCGTATAAACAGGAGATTTTCAATATATATCCATGTTTACTACGTTCAGTTACAGAAACCGTAGAAAACTTATCTTCTTATTATGTACTTTTATTAGAAAGACTTAATAAAGATAAAAATGAAATTGCGAATAAATTTTGTGGAGGTTTAGAATTTAAAAATGTAGTTGAAATAAGTTCTAATATCTCGGATTCTCATAAAAAAGGGAATAGGGTAAGTATTCTTAAGTTGGATAATGGCACTAAAATTGTGTATAAACCACGTTCATTAAAAATTGAAAAAGTGTATTTCGATTTTCTGGGAAAGATAAATGCTGGTTGTAAATATGAGATGTATGAACCAAAAATATTAGATTGTCAGGAGTATGGTTGGGAGGAATTTGTATATTATAAAAGTTGTAAAACAGAGGATGAAATCAGACGGTATTTTTATAGATTTGGAATATTGATTTTCGGTAGTTATATTCTTAATACAAATGATTTACATGAAGAAAATGTGATTGCCGCAGGAGAATATCCAATTATTATAGATGCAGAAACTATACTAGACAACCGTAGAAGAGGGAGAACAAATTCTGCAAAGGAGGAAATAAATTATATCCTTCATGAGTCAGTATTATACTCAGGTTTATTGCCACACTATAGGTTTTCAAATTTGGGCCAAGGCGTAGATATGAGTGCAATTAAAGGTAGTGAGGGAAAGGAATATCCTATAGTTATTCCTAAAATAGCGGATTTATGTACTTCAAATATGAGATTTGTATATGAACATCCTACAACTGGAGTAAATCAAAATCTTGTTAAATTAGATGGAGAAAATGTATCAGCATTTCATTATCTAAAAGAAATAAATGCAGGATTTGAAGATGCGTATAAATATGTTTTGGAGAACAAAGAAAAGTTTCTTGAATATGCCGACATGTTTGGTAATTTAAATATTCGCCATTTAGTTCAGGATACCCAAAGATATTCTATGTTATTACACACATCTTTTCATCCGGATTTTATGCAAGATGGAAGAGATAGACAAATGTTTTTGTGTAGTTTATTTAAACAGTATGAAGCTACACAAGGAGATAAAGGTGTTGTGAAATGTGAGATAAAAGACATGTTAAACATGGACATTCCATATTTTTATCTCAATACATCAGGTAAATCTCTTTTCGGATCAGAAGGTGAGAAAATCGAAGACTATTTTGAATATACCAGTTTGGAACACTTAAAGAAAAAGATAGTATTGTTAGATGAAGATGATTTAAAAAGGCAATTAATGTTCATGAATATTATTCTGACAGAGATAAACGAATTTCAGGTTGAGGATAAAAAGATAGAGCTTCAACAAATGAAAATGATTCCGCACAGAGAAAAAAATAAGGCTCATCTGTTAAAAGCTGTTCAGAAATTGGCTGATTCTCTTATAAAAACTGCTGTTTTTAATAAAGATAGAACAGAAGTTAATTGGATTGGTGTTACTCTAATAGGAAATGAAGATGACTGCTCATGGGATATAAGACCACTTGGTACCTATTTATATGAAGGAATGTCTGGGCTAGCAATTTTCTTTAACGCATTGTATGCTGTTGATCCCCAAAAGGAGTACCTTATTATATGCAATGCGATTGAAAAGGAATTATTTACATACACAGATGAGATGTGTGAACGAAATGAGGGAATAGAAAATGAAAGCAGTGGCGCCTTTGGTGGAGAAGCGTCTATAATGTACACTTATGAGGTACTGTATAAAATTACAAATAAAGAAAAATATTTGGATTATGCAAAAAAGCACTATAAAATATTAAAGAAAGCGATTACCAGAGATAACAGTTTTGATCTGGTCTATGGTAATGCAGGCGCAGTTATTACATTGATCAATATGTATCAGCTAACTGGAAATAAAGAGTATATCGCTTCGGCAGAAATAGCAGGAGATATAATAGTAAATGCTCAGGAAAAGGAAGGCTCTATTAAAGGCGGATGGAATGGAGATGGAAGAACTTCGCCGTTAGCGGGATTTTCACATGGAGCATCTGGAATAGTTTTAGCACTGGCAAAACTATGGCAGGTAACTCAGAAAGAGGAGTATTTATTATCACTGCTCGATGGCATTAAATTTGAAAATTCTTTATTTGTGAAAGAAAAAGGAAATTGGAAAGACGAAAGGGTATATGCAGGAGAAAAAGCATCTGATGGAGGAAGTTTTACCGTTGCTTGGTGTCATGGCGCTGCAGGCATATTGCTTAGCCGATCTAAAGTAAATGTCATATTGAATGGGCGGTATTCGGATTTGATAGAAAATGATATAAAAGTAGCAGTGAATACAATATTAAAAGAGGGAATTTTAGGAAACAATTGTCTATGTCATGGTAATTTAGGTAATACAGAAATTTTATTTGAATATTTAAAAGACCATTCAGATAAAAAGATAGAAAAATATTATGTAGATATTCGTGATATTATTGCTGAGAATGTATGTAATGGTGTATTTGATTGCGATAATGCGTATCTATATGGATATAAATTGCAAGGATTTATGACAGGACTATGTGGCATGGGATATTCTTTGCTGCGAGATATAAAAAAGGATTTACCTTGTGTAATTGCTCTGGAAGTCTAAAATGATAGTATTGGAAATAATAGAATTTATTATTTCCAATACTAATTTATTATACTAGGGAGGTGTATTTATGCACAAAAAAAGTGTGCCATTGATTCGCCAGATGGGGACAACAGACTGTGGTATAGCAGCATTGACAATGATCTTCCAATATTATAAATATAAGATAGATATTAGTGAATTAAAAGCTACAACAAGTATTGGAAGAAATGGTATGTCTTTAGCAAAAATGAAAGAAATTACGGAAGAACATAATTTTTCATTCAAGGCGTATGGAAACTACGAAACCGAAGAAAATTTGATAAAATGTTTACCGATTATCATGTGTTCAAAAGAAAATCATTATGTTGTAGTTGCGGAGAAAAAATATGGGAAATATATACTTTTAGATCCTTTAAAAGGAAAAGAAAAGGTTGATTATTCATATATTAAAAAGAATTTTTTAGATGTACTTGTATGTGTTCGACCAACAGAAAAGAATTATAAACGTGAGAAACGTGAGTCTTTTCTTATACCTATAAATAAAAGCAAATTATTTCTGGCAAGTATTCTAACGTTGGTTACACAGGGAATTATATTGATTCCACCGCTCATTATAAAAAAAATAGTCAATGAAATAACGTATGATACATTAGGCTTCAATTTTGTAAAATATGCGTTACTGATATTATCAGTGGCATTAAGTTATTTACTTGCAAATTTAGCTAAAAAAAGGGTAATACTTATTTTACAGAATAATATATACAAAGATACTATATTTTTAATGCTGAATAAAATATTTGATATTGATTTAAGTTATTTTGAAAGCCATTCATCAGGAGATATTGAAAATCGCTTTAATAGTGTCAGTGATATATACGAATTTATATCAACAGCTCTAATTTCAACAGTGATAGATGTGGTTACTGCTGTTTTTTGCGGAATAATGATGATAACACAGTCAATACCATTGTTTGCAGTTATAATAGTAATGACTGTTATACAGATAACAATAGTAATGATTTTAAATCAAAAAGCTAGAATAAAGGTTAAAAATTATATTGCAGATCAGAGTGCATTACAGGCACGAATGGTAGAAACTTTGACTAATATCCAGCAAATAAGGTGCATGAGAATAGAGAATATGCTGAGTGATAGTCTGAAACAGGATTATAAGCATTTAATTAAGAGATTACGTGAGCGTGTACAAATAAGTGATATTATGGAGTCGGTGGTGGGGGCTTTTTCAATAGCTTCTTCATTGATACTTTACGTTATAGGAGGATACTTGGTTTGTGATAATAGGTTGGAATTAGGAACGTTAATAGCCTTTGTCACACTTGCCGGATATTTTACAGGTCCATTTCAAACTCTATCTTTGGTGGTACCTCAAATTAATGTTTTAAAGGAAACAATGATTCGTTTAAAAGAGTTAATGAATTATAAATCTAACCGTAAAAATGGTACTCAGCATATTAATTCATTTGAGTCTATGGAAATGCAGCAAGTAACATTTTCTTACTATGGAAGCACGAAGCCAGATGTAGAGAATGTTAGTATGATGCTAAAAAAGGGGGAGAAGATAGCATTTGTAGGAAGTTCAGGAAGTGGAAAGACTACAATTACAAAATTATTATTGAACGTCTTTTCTCATTATCAAGGACAAATTTTAGTAAACGGGGAAGATATAAAACAAATATGCAAAGAGGATATAGATCGGATATTTGCCATAGTTACTCAGGTTCCAATGGCAATGAATGGAACAATTAGAGAAAACGTGGATATTACAAATACGTTGACAGATGAGGAAATATATCATTATTTAGATTTAGTAGAACTGAAAGATGATATAGAAAAATTCCCATTGGGACTTAATACATTTGTGGGAGAAAATGGACAGAACATTTCAGGAGGACAAAAACAGCGTATTGCTATAGCAAGAGCATTGGCACTGAAACCGGAAGTTATTATTTTTGATGAAGCCACAAGCAACTTAGATCCTCTTACAGAACGAAGAATATGTAATAATTTGAAACAACTACATATTACCCAGATTGTAGTTACACATAGACTGAATGCCATACAAGATGCTGATACAATATACGTAGTTGAAAAAGGAAAAATAATTGAATCCGGAACACATGTGGAACTACTTCAGTTAAAGGGAGCATATTATGATAGTGTAAATAATTAAGAACAGGTGAAAGTCAGATAATGGCTTTCACCTGTTCTTTTAAGAGATCTTTTCTTCATACGGATCAATATGTTCAATAGGTATCTCTAATATGACCTTTAAGCCATGAGGAAGTATATTTTCATATTTGATATTTCCGTTATGGGCGGTTAATATTTGGTAAACCAATTTTAGACCAAATCCATGAACAGACTCCCCATTTGAATTGTACATATTATTAGGAAAAATACCACTATTCATTTTTTCTATTTGTGTAGAAGTCATACCGCCACCATTATCAATGACGGAAATAATACAGGTATCATTTTCTTTTAAAATTTCAACTGTTATTTCACAACCATGAGGATTATGATTAATACAATTTTGAATTAGATTGCTTAGCATTCTTGAAAAAAGTTCCGTATCTCCTTTGATCAATACTGGAATCATATCAGATGATGAATGAAAATCAAAAGAATATTTGTTGTCTATTGGTCCATTCATAAAGCCAATGATTACTTGGCGGGCAATCTCCACAGGAGAAAAACTGGTTTTTATTAAAGGCTGCATAGAGTATTCTAGTCTTGAAGTTAAATTTAAATCTGCGATTAGGCTACGGAGTTTTTCGCTTTGTTTACGAATTATACTTGCTTGTAGTTGTACAGGTTGCGAAGCATCTTCATTTTTTTCGATTTCAGAAGCATATCCCAAAATAATAGAAAGAGGTGTCCGGACATCATGCGAAACACCATTAATCCATTCGGCACGCGCCTGTTCTTTTTGTAGAAGATGTTTTCCAGCCTTATTTAGTTCAGCATTTATACTTGAAAGTTCACCTGTTTCTGAAAGGGTAATGGGTTTTCCCTGAGCAATAGAGTCAATACCGTCAATGATTGGCACTATAGATTTTTCTATTTTATGTGTATTACGCCAGAATAATATAAATATCAGTAATATATTAAAACAAATCATTAAAAAGATACCGACTATTAGGCTGTGAATATAATTAATATCTATTGAAAAATTGTATTTTGTTATACTATTAGGTTCGCACCCGATAACCAATAAGCCGGCAGAATGTTCTTGGATAAAAACAGGATATTCTTGTAAGTACCACCGACTAAACTTGGCTATTTGTAAATTTGAATAGGTTCTTGGCAATTCTTCGGGTAAAAATTTTTCCCAAATGACATTTCCTTGTTCGTTTAAAATCATCGCCCAGGCACTTTTATTTTTTAGAATATTTTCTATATAATCAGTAGAAGAAATTGTTCCATCTACATTGAGCGTGATATTTTTGCTAATGGTTTGGACGGGTATATCTGGATCAGTAGAATTATTCCATGCCATGAGTAAAGTCCCACATATTAAAATAATATTTAGTACAAAAAATAAAATCAATATAATAAGGGTGGAAAGAAGATATTTTTTAAAAAAACGCTTGGCAAGCTTCATTATTTTACTCCTTTCACTAGCAATTTATACCCTAGCCCCTTAACTGTTAGCAGTGAAACAGGAGAAGAAGGATTTTTTTCGATTTTTTCTCGAAGATGCCGAATGTGTGTCATGAGGGTAGTTTCATACCCTTGCCACATTTCACCACAAGCAGTTTGGCAAAGAGTTCCTATTGTTACAATGTGATTGGCATTATCTACAAGTTTTAATAATATATTGTATTCTTTAGCAGTCAAAGGAATAATTTTATTTTCACGATGTATTTCTGCCTTATCAATATCTATAAAAGAATTTTCTAATTCTATAATTCGTTTCTCTGTAGGATAACTTCTTTTTAAAATAGCTTGAACACGTAACAATAGTTCTTTAGGCAAAAATGGTTTGATTAAATAATCATCTGCTCCCAATTCAAAACCAGAAAAACGATCTTCGGCTGCATCTTTGGCGGTCAGCATAAGAACCGGAAGTTTACTGAGGGCTCTGATTTCTTGCAATACCTCAAATCCGTCCATACCAGGTAACATAACATCAAGAATAACCATGTCAGGTAGAGTTTCTCTTATTATTTGTAAAGCCATTTCTCCAGATGTTGCGGTCATTATTTTTGTATAGCCTGCTCTTTCAAAGATTGTTTTAATAAGGGTGAGTAGTTCTTGTTCATCATCAACGATAAGTATAAATTTATCATACATATATTTTTATCTCCTAAAATTTTATAGTTTAAATTATTATACATCTTGTGGAAAAAGAAGTATAGAGAAAGAGGAAAATCTCAAGGTTACCTCAAGGTTACTTCAAGGAAATCTCAATGTAGTTGGTATATAATTACAGTATAAAAAAAGGAGGTATAAAAAAATGAGTGAATATATTATTCAAACCAATAATTTAACAAAACAGTATGGAGAGCAAAAGAGTGTTTCTGCAATGAACTTGCATGTGAAAAAAGGAAGAATTTATGGACTGTTGGGACGTAATGGAGCAGGAAAAACGACTACAATGAAAATGCTGTTAGGATTAACAAAACCGACATCGGGAAACATAAAAATATTTGGGAAAAGTATGGAAACCAATAGTAAAGATATTTTACCGCATATAGGTAGTTTAATAGAATCACCAGGATTTTATCCTAATTTGACTGGGACTGAAAATCTTCGTATTTTTGCGGAGCTTAGAGGATTAAATAAAAGTAAGTGTGTAAGAGATGCTTTGGAAGTTGTCGGTTTGCCCTATCGTGATAAAAAGTTATTTGCGGAATATTCACTTGGGATGAAACAACGACTGGCCATTGCATTGGCAGTTATGCACAATCCCAATTTGCTGATATTAGATGAGCCTATTAATGGTTTGGATCCTATAGGTATTGCAGAGGTACGTTCGTTTATTAGAGAGTTATGTGATGTTCAGGGAAAAACTATTTTGATTTCTAGTCACATATTATCAGAGATAGAATTACTGGCAGATGATATAGGGATTATTGATAAGGGAATTTTACTTGAAGAAGAAAGTATGAAAGAATTGGCGAAAAAAAATAGTCGCTATGTCAATTTTATGGTATCGGATAGCCAGCGCGCAGCGGAAATTTTAAGAAAAGAATTTGAATGTGATGATTTTCAAATATGTGATAAAAATAGACTTCAATTATATAATACAACAATCCCTAGATCAGAAATTACTTATGTTTTTGTAAAGCAAGGATTGGAAATTACAGAAGTTCATTTATGCGAAGAAACATTGGAAGATTATTTTAAAAGGGTGACCGGAGGTGAAGGAATTGCTTAAATTAGTTAAGGTTGAATTTCAAAAATTGAAAAGAAAAAAGTTTATTCTTTTAGTAACTTTAGCTGCATTTATGTTTCCGCTTCCATTGGCTTATTTAATGACAACACCAGCTATGATGGAGCAATATATTGATAAAGCGGACGCATTTGACGGACTATTCAATATGGTATTGGGGTATGGAATCCAATTTTTATTACCCTGTATTATCGGAGTAGTAGCTGCTATGTTGTTTTTTATTGAACGTGATAATGATACATTTAAAAATATTAAAACAATCCCATTATCCAGTACGCAAGTAGTTACAGCAAAAATTATAGTGCTATTTATTATAGGCGTTGTATTTTGCATAGCATCAACGGTAGCAACAGTTCTGGTTGGTATGTTTACGTTAGATGTATACGGTTTAGGATACAAAATATTTCTGGCGGTTGAAACAGGAATATTTATTACCGCAGGAACATTACCATTGATTGTTATAGTGGTATTTTTTAGTCGTACTTATGTTTTCTCTGTTTTATTATGTATTTTTTATAGCGTTTTAAATATGAGTGCAACAGCACTTTTCGATGCATTACCTAAGACAATATTATGGTTACTTCCTACGCCGCTTACAACATTTTGGAGTGCTGGAGATATGAAAAGACATGGAATTAATATGAACCTTGAACAAATGAATGGATTAATTCCTTCAACTTTTCAAGTAATATTAATTCTTGGGATTATGGCAGGAATTTCAATACTATTAATTGACTGTTTGTACAAGAAAAGGGGGGAATAAAATTGAGGACTATTGTAAAAACCGAATTATTGAAATTAAAACGTTATCATATTATATGGGCGGGGATAGCTCTTATGCTACTCTCTGTTCTATTGACACTTTTTACTTCTATGGCTAATGATGGATCTGTATGGGATTTTCGATACTTAATAGAGCAGGTAATCAAAAATAATATGTCAATGATTTTCCCAATGTGCATAGCTTTGATTGCTGGATATATTATATCGCGGGAAGAAAAAGACGATGTTTTGAAGAATATTATTACCATTCCAATTTCATTTAAAAAGTTGTTGGTAGGAAAACTTATTGTATGTGCAATGTTATCAATATTATTTGGGCTTATTTGTACAATATTTACGTTAATTGCAGAATGTATAGTTGGTTTTCCTGGATTTACAGTAAATTTGGTAATTCAAGGATTAGTACAAATAACATTGGAAAATTTATTTTTGTATCTAGCGGTATTACCAATTATTGTTATAACAAGCAGACTATCAGGCGGCTTTATGATAGGTGTCATTGTTGCTTTTGTGTATGGATATGGAGGTATGTTTGCAGCAGGAAATATGACATTGGCTAATATATATCCTATTACTGCAAGTCTGGGATTAATTGGGTATAGAAGTTATGATACATCCGTACAATGGAGTTTTCCATTGTGTTTATGTAGCTTGATAATTATTGTTGCTATTTCTGTAATTTTAGTCGCAACAATGAAAGAAAAGGAGAACAAAAAAACTCGTACAAAAACAAAAAAAGTCAAACCAAAGAAAGGGTGGTTATAAGTGAAAAAAAGTTGTTTCTTTATTCTAATGTTTTGCTTGTTATTGTCTGGGTGTTCAAAAGAGGAGGTGTTGGAAAAATATAATGCAGTAGTCGAAAAGGTGGGAGAAGTACAATTAACCAATGATATAAACCTGCAAGGGAAAAGAGATTATGGGGAAGATTATTATACGGGGACATATCAAGCAGAGTACAAAAAATTTTCTGATACAGAATATCTTTTTGGAGGAACAACAATAGAAAGAGCGGCAGGGAAGCAGGTTGAATTGTTTTGTAACCTAGAAATAACAAAAGGAGAAGCTGAAATATTCATTATTTCTGGTAGCAATGAACCTAAAACTTTAATAAAAACAACAGGTACTTATGAAAATACAATAACATTACCAGATGGCAGTAATTATATCGGGATTGTAGGTAATGATTTTTCAGGAACAGTAAAAATAGAAGTGAAATAAAGATAGAAAATGCTAAAAATGGGTAAATTTGGAAGATACCGGTTGGGTTGCATTTTACTGTGGTAAAAAGTATATGAAGAGTGGAATGGCGGTTGTTTAATACTGCCATTCTTTTTTTTGAAAATGCCTCTATGGGAATTATTACACAGCGAATCGAAAAAATTACATGTAGATGGGATAGTACATTAAATATGGTAAAATATAATCATAATATGAGATTGGAGGTATATTCTATGAAGAAACTATTTAAAGTATTCAGCCTAATGCTGGTGGTGATAATGGCTTTTCCATTCTCTGTTATGGCAAGCGAAAATGACCAGCAAAGAAGTGATTTGATTGGTGCAGAAGAAGAGGATTTTGAAAAATTGATTGCAGAAATCCAGAACATTAAGGCTACTCACCCAGATTACTCAGAAGAAATGCTCATGTCTTTTTTGGAAGCCAATCATCAAGATGTGGAAAGAGGGATTATAGATATTTGGAATGCGCTTACAGATTCAGAAAAGAAACTATGTATTCGTTATCCTTTTGATGCCCTAAAGGTAAATAAAGCAAAAAATATTGCTACTTCGCAGACAGAGGCAAAATTTGGGACAAATGGTTTAGGAAACAGAAGTGATGCTTTTCGTCATGGAATTTGGAATGCTGAAATGACTGTTTTAATAGGAAAAGAAAGGGCAGAGTTATTTGCAACTGCTCATGAAGACAAAGATGTTACAGGAACAGAATCAGATGGATATCCAAAAACAGCACATAGAGATATGGACTTACATAACAATGAAGTGGGAAGAGAAATAGGAGAAAAAAATAAAGAAGCTTCTGAAAGTGAAATGGCGGATATTATTTATCAGGAAATATATTCCGCAACAACATCATTTATATGGCTACATGAATAAGATTTGAGCAGTGCGATTGCACTGCTCGTCTTCGTATTTTGCATATTTTGCGTAATTGATTACTTCTATTATTTGTATCGCTATGAATGAAATAGGGTAGCATGATAGTACAACATGATTAAGAGGTAGGCAATTATGGAAAGTCGTATTAAACAATTACGTGAGAAAAGAGGGTTAATACAGGAAATCCTTGCAGTAGAATTAGGGATAACACAGCAAATGTTGAGTAAGTACGAAAGAGATGTTACGTTAATAAAAGTAGATATTCTGAAAAAGATTGCTGCTTACTTCAATGTAACAACAGATTATTTGCTGGGAGTTTCAGATGTAAAAAGAGATTTGAATGGGCAGATGAAAATGAACGAAGTACTAGACGAATATTACGATTTAGTGGAAGTGTATAAAGAGTTAGATCCATGTGATCAGGAGATGATTTGGTCAATTATACAAATAGTAAAAAAAACGAGTGAGAAGAAAAAATCAGCAAACATGCAGAAGAGAGTGGAGTGAATGTTAAATATAGCAATTTGTGATGATGATATTCAAATAACTGGAAAAATCGAAAGACTTCTCCAGGATATAGCTAAAAGAAATTTTGTTGATACTGAAATAGAAGTATTCTGGAATGGAAAGAGTTTAGCAGATGCTATCGCAGCAGGTGAGAGGTATGATGTTATTTATCTGGATATAGAAATGGATAAAGAAGATGGTATTTCGGCAGCTAGAAGAATTAGAACATACGATAAAAATGTGCGAATTATTTATGTTACGAGCCATGAAAGTTATATGAGGGAATCCTTTGAGGTAAGACCGTTTCAGTTTCTTGTAAAACCTGTAACAGATAAAATAATGGAAAAGTGCTTTAAGTCGGTATATGAAGACATTAATAGTGAAGATTTTTATTTTCGCTATAGTTATCAACGTATGAATCATAAAGTACCAATCAAGGATATTTTATATTTTGAAAGCAACAAACGAAAAATATTTATTGTAACGGAACAAGAAATCCTTGAACTGTACGGAAAACTTAATGAGATTGAAGAAACCCTTAAAACATGTAAAATTTCTTTTTTGCGAGTTCATCAGTCTTTTCTGGTGAATTATAAACATATCTCCGGACAATCTTATGATTCTGTAGTAATGGATAATGGACAAAAAATTTCAATCAGTGAAGACCGGAGAAAGATAATTAGTGAACAATATTGTTCTATGGAGGATACGTTTTATGTGGACGAATAGGGTATTAATGTGTGGGATAGATATATTGCTTTGCCTTTGGGCAGTATATTTATTCTTTTTTTATTTCGATATATTTTTTGCTCGTAAGAGAAAAAGGTATTTGTCGGTGATCGGTATAACGCTGTTCGTGATTTGGCAATTTGGAATAACAACGATTATTAGTTTTCCTGCCTACATCAATATTGCTGTGACGATTATGTTTACGTTTTTGGCAGTTATGATGACTTATGAAGGTAGATGGTGGAACAAAGGTGTATTTGTAATTACCTTTAATGCGATTTGGATGTTGATGGAAACCCTGTGCAACTATATTTTGATAACATACTGCCCTCAATATGCTGCAGTTCGCCAAGTAGGCTCTTTTGTTTCAAAAATATTTTTTAATGCAGTAATTCTTGCATTAAAGAAAGTGTTCACAGATGATGATATTAAGGAATTGCCGGTCAGATACAGTATTTTACTTGTGTTGATCCCAACAGGAAGCATTTATATCATGAACAATATATTTATGCTTGGATTTGCAAATAATAATGGACGTACTCGTATAAACTCTACATTTACTGTACTTATTTTACTTGGTATGAACATATTGATATTTTATGTCTATATGAAGTTGGCTGATGATTTGCGGTTAAGGAGAATGGCAGCAGTATATGAACAGCAACTGGAATTATGCGAACGTCATCAGCAAGAAAGAGAACTTTCAATGTTGCAGTTGCGGGATATAAAACACAATATGAAGAATAATCTTATTTCCATTCTTGCTTATGCAGAAAATAAAGAATATGAAAAAATGACAGGTTTTATTGAAGAAATTATGGGAGAGGGCGGTATGGTGATTGCCTCAATATCGAATAGTGGGAATATTGTGATTGATTCACTTATTGGATATTGGTATGTAACTGCCCAAAACAAAAAAATAATTTTTAAAACGGATATTTGTATTCCGATGATAATGCCTTTTAAAGGAGCTGATCTGAGTCTGATATTGGGAAATTTACTGGAAAATGCAGTGGAAGCAGCAGAGAAGGTTGAAGAAAATAAATATATAAATGTCAAAATGAAATTTGATAAAAATAATCTATTATTGTTCGTAGACAATAGTTATAAAGGGAAGCTGTTAAAAACAAGAGATAACCGCTTGAAATCTACAAAGTCAGATGCAGAAAATCATGGAGTAGGTTTAGCCTCTGTGTATCGGGCAGTAGCAAAATATCATGGATCAGTGGTAATAGAGGATTCAGAACCAGGAAAATTTAAAATTCGGATAGTCTTATATAGTAATGTGCAGGAATAATTACATGAACACTCGAAATAATTACATAAAAAATAATGAGAAAGGAAAGAATGGTAAAATGGAAAGATAAATTTGGTATGCGGTATGGGGACTGATATATGGATAGTGTGAAAATATTGCTGTTTAGTGATGATGAGAAACTGTATAACAGTACTGAAAGGATTATTGGGAAAAAACACCAATTAAAATGGTGTACTTATCAACAGTTGGAAAACAATAGATATCCAACGGCAGATGTTGTGATTTTCCATTTTACTAAAGAGATAATAGAGAGGGAAAGGGCATTTGCGGCTATTATAAAAATAAAAGGGAGTTTGGGGCATTTAACGCCTATTCTTGCTATTAGCGAAGGGGGATCAATACAGGATATTTTTTCTATACTGAAAGCAGGAGCTTACGATTATATAGAAACAATAGATAACACACGAAAATATAAGAAAAAGATAGAGAACCTGATTTTATGGAATTGGTATATAAAAAAACATACATCAGCAAAAAAGAGGCAATGTTGAGAAAGAACCGGAGAAACATTGCTTCTTTTTTTCTGCCTTTTTGGGAAAAATTACATCAATACTCGGTTTTTTTACAAGAGAACCGAATGGGAGATTTTTTGTAGTAATGTATTGGTAAACAAATGAAAGGAGATTTTAATTATGAAATCTAAAAATTTAAAAAATCAGCCAGCAAAAGTATTAGCAAATTTATCTCTGAAACTTGGTAAAATGTCAGCGGACAGTGCTTGCTGTTATATTTATCATCAGCCAAAGATGCCAGAAGCATTGAAAAAAATGAAGAAACTTTAATTTTATGGGAAAATTATCGGAAAAAATAACAAGATACGTTATTGATGCCGGTGCAGTTTCAGAGGAGTTGTATGCAGTATATCAATATGGATTTCAGATTGGATTAGAGATGTTAATTTGCCTATTCGTCTGTATGAGTATAGCGATATACTTGCATACAATCCCAGAATTCCTTGTGTCTACAGGTGTTTTTATGTTTTTAAGAACCTATGCTGGTGGTGTACATCTGAATAGCTTTAAGGCTTGTTTTACATGCTCTGTTACTGTTCAAGTTATGATTTTGCAAATTAATAACAAATATCCATTAGAGCTGTTTGTGGCTTGGGGGATTATTTTGGTCAGTTCCATTTGTATATGGAAACTTTCTCCTGTAGAAAACATTAACCATGAGTTGAAAAAAGAAGAAAAGGAACATTGCCGAAAAGTAACAGGTAAAATACTAGGAGCTATTTTCATTGCTGCTGGCTGTTGTACAGCTTTAGGTATGAAAAAATATTTATCCTTGATTGCGTTGACAGCGTTGACCGTTTTTATATCACAATGTATCGGCATCATAAAGTATAAAGTTGAAAAAGAGAAAAATTAGCGGGAATGATAAAATATTATTGTTTCCGCGTTTTTTATTTAAAATGGTAAAACTGTACAGAAATATAGAAAAGACTGTTGTGGGAGGAAAAGATGCAGAATATTTTTTCGGAATACAAAGATACCATAATTGTTGTTGACCTCATGAATCATCAAACAACTGATTTACTTGCCTGTCTCTGAATTAACCTGTATACTGCCATCAGCATACAAAAGGAAAGCGTGTGAAGAAACAGTTAGTCATCCGTCAACGCATCGATATGCACTGTACAGGATGTAAGCAAGAGATATTTACAACCAAGGCATTGGATGAGATCCATAAGGCATCTGCAGGAATCCCACGGATGATCAACCGTGTCTGTGAAAAAGCTTTGATGTATGCGTTTCAAAATCAGAAACGATTAATCGATGATTATATGATCAAGTTCGTTGTGGAACACGAGATGCTTAGGATGGTAACTTCATAAAGCAGGTACCGCCTGGAAACAGGCGGTATTGCCTAACTGACTGGTGACAGAAAGTTAACCAAACGAGCGTCAACTGATGTGAGCAATCTTGTGACATCTCATGAAATCACTAACACATAATATTGAGAAAAGAAAGGGAAAACTTTAGCTTGCTTTTATACCTTTTAGCTTAAAAATCAATTTTAGAAGGATGCCGCGGCTGACAGTCAGCATAAAATTGCTTTGAAAGATAATGGACATGGGATAACAAGATAGAGAAAAAATTATAGAGGAAATTAAGATAGATGTTGACTTGTACAAAAAACATCTGGTAAGTAATAGAGCTTTATATAACGATATCAAGAATTCTTAATAGGATTATAATTAAATAGCACGAAAAGGCAGAAGTGTTTGTATATATAAAAGTTCTTATGAAAATCTTAATAGTTTTTAATGAAAATCATAATGAATAAATAAAGGAAATTTGTTATAATTCAAATTATGGAAAGAGGGTGATGATGGTATGTGCGAAAAAATATTAGTTATAGATGATGAGAAGGATATAGCAAATTTACTGGAAGTTTATTTGCAAAATGAAAATTACATTGTTTATAAATATTACTGTGCTAAAGATGCAATACCTTGTATTGAAAAGGGCGATATAGATCTTGCTATTCTTGATATTATGCTCCCGGATATAAATGGTTTTTCCTTATGTCAGCGTATTCGTGAAAAATATACTTACCCCATTATTATGCTAACTGCCAAAATTGAGGAAACAGATAAAATTACTGGACTTACATTAGGTGCCGATGATTATGTGACAAAGCCATTTCGTCCTTTGGAAGTGGTTGCCAGAGTAAAAGCCCAGCTACGACGCTACAAAAAATATTCATCCGTTACAAGTGAAGAAGGAATAAAGCCAGAACTTTCATACAATAAATTACGATTGAACGTGCAGACACATGAATGTCTATTGGATGGTGAGAATGTGTCGCTGACTCCGACCGAGTTTTCAATTCTTAATGTTTTGTTGGAAAATGCCGGGACGGTTGTAAGCATTGAATATTTATTTCATGCAGTATGGAAAGAGGAATATTATTCAAAAAATAGCAGCACTATCACAGTGCATATCCGACATTTGCGTGAAAAATTAAAAGATACTTCTGATACCCCGAAATATATCAAAACAATTTGGGGAGTAGGTTATAAAATCTGAAAGGAGAACCCATGAAAAGAAAGCGAAAATTTGGGGTGTCAGTTCTTTTTTTGATTTATCTGGCACTTTTGGTTTGGATAATATTATTTAAGCTGCAATTCAATATCAATGATTTAGACACTGTAAGAAAGATAAATATTATTCCATTTTATTACGATAAAGAGATTGGAGTAGATTTTCACATAAAAGAAGTTCTTGAAAATTTATTGATTTTTGTCCCAATGGGCATATATCTGCAAATGCTTTTGTTTAAGAGCAAATCCTATTTGAAATTATTGATAATTGCTGGAATAAGTCTATTGCTGGAAATTACACAGTATATACTTGCTATTGGTAGTTCTGATATTACCGACCTGATTACTAACACAGCAGGCGGTCTTTTGGGTATTGCTTTATATTCTATTGTGGCTCGATTGCTAAAAAGTCGAGAAAAAGCAGATAAATTATTTTTGGTTATTGCTGTAATTGTGAGCACCTTCATAATCGGTCTGTTGGCACTTCTTTTATTTTTAAATTGATTGGAGGCGTGCTTATGAAAAAAAAGCAACTTACTACGGAAAAGCGGCTTGGAGTACAATTATATTTAGTACTATTTTTATATACTGTAACTGGTATAGGACTGGATATTTTGGCACAATTCATTTTTCCGAAATTCGATAGCAAAATTTTATCATGGCTATACTGGCGTATAGATATGATTTTTATTTTCTATCTAATCATTGGTTTTGTATGTATATTTAATTACTTCTGGAAAAAACCATGGGGATATTTGGATGAAGTTATTTCCGCAACACAGACAGTTTATGAGCAGAATGATCATCCTGTAGCATTGTCTGATCCCCTTAAAGAATTAGAGGAACAACTTAACCAGATTAAACTGTCTGTGTTGTTAAGCAAACAGGTAGCAAAAGAAGCTGAGGATAGGAAAAATGAAATTGTTATGTATCTGGCCCACGATATACGCACTCCCCTAACAACAGTGATTGGATATTTAAGTTTACTCCACGAAGCACCGGATATGCCTGAAAAACAGAAAGAAAAATATGTTCAAATTGCATTAAGTAAGGCTGAACGACTTGAAAAGCTTATCAATGAATTGTTTGAAATTACAAAATATAATGCACACACTGTCTCGTTAAAGAAAGAAAAGGTAGACTTACAGTGTTTGTTGGCACAGGTAGTTGATGAAATATATCCCTCTTTATCTGCAAAAGGCAATTCGGCTGCTTTTACGGTTGATGATGATTTAGTTGTATATGCTGATCCGGAAAAGCTGGCAAGGGTTTTTAGTAATCTTTTGAAAAATGCAGCGGCATACAGCTATCCTAATACAGAGATTATTATAACTGCAAAGCGTTGTGGTAATAGCGTTCAAATAAACTTTGAAAATCATGGGCGGACTATTGAACCTGAACAAATTTCTGGCATATTTGAAAAATTCAATCGCTTGGATGAAGCCCGCCTTTCTGATACAGGCGGTGCAGGATTAGGACTGTCGATTGCAGAGGAAATTATACGATTACATGGTGGAACCATTACTGCGTTTAGCGAAAATGAGATGGTGTCTTTTGTGATTATGCTTCCCATTTCTGATTAGGCATTTAGAAGTAAAATCTTAGGAATTTCTTAGGAGATTTTGTTCCATATCTTTGAGATTAAACTGTTTTTGTTCGGTACAATAGTTACTGAACAAGGACAGTTTTTTGTTTAAGAGAAAGGAGTACACCTATGGAATTAAAGATTGAACACATCAGCAAACAGTTCAAAGATAAAACTGCAGTCGATGATGTCAGCCTTACATTAACAACTGGCGTATGGGGATTATTGGGGGCAAATGGGGCTGGAAAAACCACTCTCATGCGAATACTTGCAGACATTATGACACCTAGTAGTGGTCGTATATCTTTGGATGGGAAAGACATTCATAAAATGGGAGCAGATTATCGCAATATCTTTGGCTTTTTGCCACAAGATTTTGGCTATTCCCGCGATTTTACGGTCAAAGACTATCTGGAATATGTTGCTGCACTAAAGGATGTGCCGCTCAGAGAAACCACAAAGAAAATCAACTATCTGTTGGATATTCTTACCCTTTCTGATGTGAAGCGAAAAAAAATTGCACAACTATCTGGTGGTATGAAACGTCGTGTAGGAATTGCACAGGCCATGCTGAATGACCCTAAAATTCTTGTTATGGATGAGCCAACAGCAGGACTTGACCCTGGAGAAAGAGTACGGTTTAGAAACTTCATTTCGGAATTTTCCCATGACCGTATTGTGTTGATTTCTACGCATATTGTTTCTGATATTGAATATATTGCAACTCGTAATGCGATTATGAAAGCTGGAAAGATTATTGATGTGGGAACAACAAGCGATTTGGTAAAACAGATTGAGGGGAAAGTATGGAGCTGTGCGATTCCTGCTCATAAGATGATGGACTATGAAATGCGTCTGAGGATTATCAATCAGCGAGGCGAGGACAATAATCAAATATCTATTCGTTATCTTGCAGAGCACTCCGAAGTAGAGGGTTCCATTCTTGCGGAGCCGCGTTTGGAAGATTTGTATTTATGGTTGTTTCCACAAGAAGATGTCGAAAGGGAGGAAAAATAATATGCGTTTATTTTGTTTAGAAGTAAAGCGTGTCCTGAAATCACGACGCACACTTATCTTAATTGCTGTGGCTCTGGTTATGTCTGTTGTTATGGCATATCTGCCGATTGCTTTTGAGTCCATAAATCGTCCAAACCCAGATGGAACAAAAACAGAACTTGATGGTATGGAGGCAATCGAATTTAAGCGTGATTTATATTCTGCTATAAATGGCGAAGTTACTCCAGAAAAAGTGAGTGAGGCTTTGAGAATTTATCAAAGTTTGATAAACGAATATGGTCCTATGGAAAGTGACACATTTCCGCTTTCTGTCAGTATTAAACAGATTGTACCTATTCGTCCATTGCTTAAAGCGTTGCCAGAACTATATGCTGATCCGTTAACTGGAATAGGACCTGATCTTATGGATATTGATCCAGAAGATGTTGCACAAAATTATTATCAGAAATGTGAAACTCATCTGGCAGATGTTATGAGGAATGAGCAACGCAATCATCCGGCCGCACAACAACAAGCCTTAGAACAATATAAAAAAGTCGATATGCCATTTCAACTTTATGCAGGATATTCCAAAGATGCGTTTGACTATGTTGAGCTTTATATTATGATTTTGGCAATTTTATGTGTTTCCATTATCACGCCTATTTTTTCTGGTGAATATCAATCAGGCGCGGATAGTATTTTGCGTTGTGCAAAGCATGGTCGTACCAGATTAGCTATTACAAAGATATTGGCTTCCAGTATGATTGTGATGGTTGTGTATACTATGTGTATTACACTGCACTTAGCAATTTCAGATATCACATTTGGAACAAATTGTTTACAATCTTCTGTTCAAATGTTGTTTTCTATTATTAACTTGCCAAACTGGGACTTAGCACAGATGCAGATTGTTATTTCGTTAGTAGGGTTGATATCTGTTTTAGCTTGTGTTTACTGTACTTTTTTTTTATCAGCAAAATGCAAAGATACATTGACGGTATTGTTGATTGCTATTGGCATAGTCCTTATTCCGACTTTTGCTTACACAGCATTAGGGGTAAATTGGATTTCAGCTATTTTTCCATCTGCGGGACTTGGTATGCAAAATAATTTTCTGTATCAACTTATCAATTTTAATTACCTACATATTGGGGGAATGAGTTTTTGGACACCGTATACTATATTAATTTCCGCATTGATTGAGATTCCTGTTTTCTTATTTCTTACAGTTCGAACTTATTGTAGGCACCAGATGTAAATATAAGGAAAAAGGGCTATATTCATAAAGTATAGAGGATTTATTACATCAAGTATCGAAATTGTTACATCAAAATATATTTTGGGGGATTTATTGATATAATCGGTTCATAATAAAAAATCCAAATGAAAGGAGTGTTTAGAGTGAAAGAGCAGAAAAAAATATCTTTAGAATCGCTGGTATCTGAAATCGAAAAAAATGGAAGAATTGGGCGCTTGGGTAAAGTTTTTAAGACAGAAAAAAATTATTATTTTTATGATACAGGAACTGGAAAAGTTGCCAAATTAAATTCGAACGTTTACATTGTACTGAAAAGTTTATTGGAGGGAATGCCAGTCGAAGATATTAAAAATCTTCAATTAAGTAAAAGTGAGTTTGAGGATGCAATTTCAGAAATTAAGTCGGCAATGGAAAATGAACATATTTTACAAGCTCCACCATTAAAAACGCTGACAGGTGATGCAGTAACAGAGTTAGATGATATTCTTGAAAATAAGGTTGAGAATGTTACTCTTGAAGTTACTGAAAAATGTAATTTACGTTGCAAATATTGTATTTATCATCCTTCTCATCCAGAATACAGGGCGTTCGGACATGAAAACATGAAATGGGATGTTGCAAAAAAAGCTATTGATTTTTTAAAAGAGCATTCCCAAAATGCAGAAAATAGGCACATTGGATTTTATGGGAGAGCGTTTCAAGTTTTGTGTAAACAGAAAAAACTGATATAAGATATGTCATTAGTTATCGAGGACAGAACCTGTTTTTCAGGGTTCTGTCCTTGTTTGTATTATAATGCAGTTTTAGGGCATGTCAAGCAGGACTGGCTGTGCCAGCCCTGCCTAGCATGCATTCTGCTTATAACCTTTCCAATCTTTCTTCGAAGAAAATTTCCAGCTGAGAATGGATCTGTCCCCAATCCTGACGGTGTCCCGTCCATTTCTTGGTGATATCTATCATGGCCAGATACAGCATTTTCAGGAGACTGTCATCGGATGGAAATACCGTCTTGGATTTGGTGACTTTCCGGAGCTGGCGGTTAAATCCTTCAATCGTGTTCGTGGTATAGATCAGACGTCTGACAGCTTCCGGATACTTAAAATACGTTGAAAGATTTGCCCAGTTATCTTTCCATGACTTTGCAATCTTAGGGTATTTCCCGCTCCATTTTTCGTCAAAGCTGTCCAGTTCTGCCAATGCAACTTCTTCTGTAGGAGCTGCATATACACGCTTCAGATCTGCCATAAGTGGTTTGATCTCTTTGTAAGAAACAAATTTCGTGGTATTCCTGATCTGATGGATTATGCACTGCTGGATTTCGGTCTGGGGAAATACTGCTTCAATTGCCTGTGGAAAACCGGTCAGTCCATCCACACACGCAATCAATATATCTTCTACACCCCGGTTTTTCAGGCCATTCAGGATGGAGAGCCAGAACTTGGCACTTTCATTTTGACCAACATACATTCCGAGGACATCCTTACGTCCTTCCATATCGATCCCAATCGCAATGTAAACAGCACGTTTTACAATCCGCCCCTCATTACGGGCATGGAAATGGATCGCATCCATAAATACAACAGCATACACACTTTCTAATGGCCTTTCCTGCCATTCTTTTACTATTGGCAGGATCTTATCAGTGATCCGGCTGACAGTACTGTCGGAGATCTCAAGATCGTATAATTCACGCATGTGGCTTTCTATATCGGCAGTAGTCATTCCTTTTGCGTACATGGAAATGATCTTTTCTTCCATGTCCTGCGTAATCGAATTCTGATACTTCTTTACAACCTGTGGTTCGAAGTCACCTTTTCGATCCCTTGGAATATCAATCTCCATATCTCCGTAACTGGTATGTAATGTTTTCTGGGAATGTCCATTCCTGGAATTATCGGTTTCTTTATTTCGATAATCATACTTGGAATATCCCAGTTCTTCATCCAATTCCTGATCAAGGGCACCTTCCAAAATGATAGACATCATATCCCGCATAATGGAATTAACATCTGTTCCATCTTTTACTTTTACATTGTTTTCTTTCAGGTAGTTTCCCATGAGTTCTCTAAGCGCTGCTTTTTGTGGTGAATCCTTTTTTCTTGCCATAAAATAAACCTCCAAACTGAGTAATTCTATCTTACATCAGTTTGGAGGTTTACACAAACTTTGGGATACTCCCTTTTATAGTGGAGAACCTTTACTAAATTTTGAACTTATTGAAAGAGCAGTTGAATATGCTAAAAAATTATTTGGCGAGGATATGTCCTTTGCAATCACTACAAATGCAACATTGGTAAATGATAAGATCGCAGAGTATTTTGCCAAAAATAATTTCAATATTATTATTAGCTTGGATGGTCCTCAGGAAATGCACGATGCAAATCGGCTTATGGTTAATGGGACAGGTAGCTTTGAAAAAACAGTTATGGGAGCAAAAAAACTATTTGAAGCATTCCATAAGGAAGGAAAGAGTTCTAAGATTGGATTTAATATGGTTGTATCGGGACCAGGTTATCTTGAACAGTATACAAAAATTCAGGAGTTTATCGAAAAAAGTGAATGGATTCCCAAAGACGTTATGATTTTGACTGCAACGGTAGATCATGGACCGTCAGAGAGTGATTACTTTTTACCGCAAGGAAAAGAAGATAGATGGTTTATGGAAGAGTTTTATGAACCTTTAATGAAATGGGAAGAAGTGTATAAATCAAATCCAGATAATACAGAAAAAACTTTGTTTACGGATGGTTATATGGATAAGGGAATGATGATTATACACAAACGCTTGTTGACAGAAACACCTATTCAACAGTATGGAATGAATGGATGCTGCGTGCCGGGACAAAGAAGGATTTATGTCACTACAAAAGGTGAATTTTTACATTGTGAAAAAGTAGGAAATATACCTTGTTTAGGCAATGTGAATGAGGGATTTGATAAAGAAAAAATTAAGAAACTTTATGTTGAAGACTTTATAGAAGAAGCAAAAGAGTATTGTAAAGAATGTTGGGCAGTTAATTTATGTACATTATGTTATGTTAATTGCTACGATGCTAATGGATTACATCTTTCATATCGACATAATTCATGTCGAAACGAAAGAAAGTATTTGGAAGACAATTTAAGACGATATCATGCATTAATGGAGGCAAATCCAAGCGAATTGGAACAATATAATGAAATGGAAATTCATTAACAAAGGTAAATACGTTTATATTTACATAGATGTATTTAAATTACAAAGAAAGGAGGAATCGTTATGAAGTTTGTAAATCCAATTGGAAGAACACCTGGATCAGGAGTGCAGCCGAGAGCATGCATGTGTACTGATGGATATGCAGGTTACAGAGGCAATGATGATGGTTGTGTTCATTGTGGCTGTGGCTGTGGTGGCGAAGGAGAGTATCGTACAGGTAACAGAGTAAATGCTGTTGCTACATTCCGTTCTAGTACTCTCTAAGAGGTAGTAAAAACGAAGGCGTAGTACTATATGTGCTACGCCTTCACTATATAGGAGAAAAATCATGCTAAAAAAAATAAAAAGGAATATTTTTTTGATTTATTATACGATAAGATTAATTTGTAAAATATGTAAAGCAAAATTTATTCTGGCATTTATTTTGTCTATAATAAATGGAATTCTTCCTGTTTCGTCCTTATTGGTAATGCAACAGTTGTTAAATGAAATACAAAACAAGACACAATCATATCAATATGTGGTGTATCTTTTGATTTTATATTTCGGGCTAATTATCTCGGAATCGCTTTTACAGAATTTAGCAAGCTATAATTTAAACAATTTAAACAATCATTTAGTTTATGGAATAAATTACATTCTTATGAAAAAATGTGGGGATTTATCATTGGAAATGTTAGAGAGAACAGAAACATATGATATGATAAATCGTTTAGAACAAGAAATTGGAAATAAACCATATCAGACCATGCAAGGGGTATTAGGCTTAGCATCTAATTTAGTTTCGTTATTTTCAGCCGCAATGATACTACTTTCATGGAATCCAATTCTTGTGATTATAATGATTGCTGTGTCAATATTAATGTTTATAGGACAAATTTATGTTGGTAATAAAGAATTTCTAATGAGATATGAGCGCAGTGGAAAAGAAAGAAAAGCGTGGTATTATACATATTTACTTACACATGATACAGCATTTAAAGAGGTAAAAGCATATGGATTAAAAAAATATTTGCTGGATAAATATTGTAGCTTAGTCAAAACTTTCATAAAACAAGCCAATGAAATTGAAAAAACCAGAGCTGTTTTAAATATGATTATTTCGTTTATACAAGATATAGTTTGTATAATTATAATGATTATTGCAATATATTTGGCTTACGTAGGGAAAAAAATGATAGGAACCACTATGTCATATTTAAATGCTGTGTCCATGATGCAAAATGCTACAAATAGCATTGCCTCTAATGTTTATTCTATTTATAACGCAAATTTATATATACAATTACTAAAAGATTTTTTAGAAATAAAAGAAGGGGAGAATGCGTTAGGTGGTACAAAAGTAGATAATATAAAGACAATTGAACTAAGAAACGTATCTTTCGATTATCCTCAATGTAAAATGGCACTATCTACCATTAATTTAAAAATTAAATCAAACGAACAGATTGCAATTGTAGGAAAAAATGGATCTGGGAAAAGCACTTTATTTAAAATTTTATGTGGGTTATATAAACCTACTAGTGGGAAGCTATTTGTTAATAATCTTGATTTGGAGAATATTGATGTAAAGAGTTACAGGAATTGTATATCTGTTCTTTTTCAAGATTTTTTAAAGTATGAAGGTACATTGGAAGAGAACGTTTATATAGGAGATATTAGTACAGAAGTCGATGAAAATAAAATTAAAAATTCATTGTGCAAAGCAAACGTTGATTTTTTAAAAACCGAAAGAGGATACGAACTAAAAAGAGGATTAGGAAATTGGTTTGATGAAGGAGGTCAATTATCAGGTGGTCAATGGCAGAAAATAGCGTTAGCAAGAACCTATTATAAAAATGCAGATTTATATTTGTTGGATGAGCCTAGTTCCGCATTAGATGTAACAGCAGAAACCAAAATTTTTAAGAGTTTTTTTGAGGTGAGTAAAAATAAGATAGCAATATATATAACCCATAGAGTAAAAATTGCACAGGATGCTAATAAAATAATTGTATTAGATGGGGGTAAAATAGTAGGTATAGGAACACATGCAGAGTTATTGAAAAATTGTAGTGTATATCAAGATTTATATAATCAAGAGAACCTAAAAAATAAAGGGTAATGCATGATGCCTACTCTCCTTTTGGAAATAGAGAGAAATGCTGCTGTTCTAACATTTCCCAACAATTATTTATAGGATGAATATTCGGTGGATATGCACAACTTTAAAATTAGGCGCTTGCATAAAACGGAACATATCTAATCTGAAAAGTAAGAAGCATATTCATATTATTGTGAACTTCTGTGAAAATTAACGCTCGATTGAAACAACTGAGTGTTTTCAATGTTTCCATCGGATTTAAAGTAAAATTCTGAGAGTTAATTAACTCTACGAGGAATTATATAAAATTCACTGTAAACGGCTGAAATAAACTATTTTTAGAAAATGAGAGTTAATTTTTCAGGAAGTTCACAATTATAGAAAAGATGGCAGAGATAGAAATTATGTAAAAAGTAAAAATAACTAAAAAAGTGCCGGATGTTGGATATTTCGTTCGGTATTTCTTTCTGGAATGGGAACAGTTAGAAATTTATAAATCAAGAGGAGGCATACAGATGAAGTATGTTTTTCCAGAATATAAAGAGAATGTAGTTTTGGGCGATGGAAAACTGCAGTTAAATCCAATGTCCTATCAGGTTATTTACGAAGGAAAGGAAATAGATTTAACGCCCAGGGAATTTGAAGTTCTGTATCTTTTAGCCCAAAGGCCAAATTGGGTTATTCCAAAGAAGAATATCTATTGTTCGGTCTGGGAGAGTAATTATTATGATGATCAGATTCCGTACAAAACAGTGGAACACGTAGTATGGAAGATACGAAAAAAGATGGGGCATGATATTATAGAAACATTGATCAATGTAGGGTATAGACTAAAAAAGATGTAAAGGCAGGATAGTGTGAGTAAAAGTTTTTATATTCTGATTGAATTTTTGGGAGATACGCCATATAATATTGGCAACTATAAGAAAGCGCGTACATACGTCATTTGACTAAATATCACGTTGTAACTAGAAATTGAGATAAACTCTTACAGAGCTTTTGTGGACTATCCAAAGAAAAAGGAGGCTGACTATGAACGTATATGAAGAAATAGATCAGGAAACAATGATGTTGCTTTTAGATTCCTTGTGTAAACGGACAGTGGAGGGAAAACAGATATGGGAAAATATGGAGTATAATCCTATTTCCTTTTTACAGAAAGATATTTATGAAAAAGAAGGTACCTGTATATCACAAATGTTTGAAGCAACGACAGTGTTCAATAACATTGAATATGAATTAGAGCTTTCAGAGTCAATCGAACTTCCGTCTGGCAAGGGAGATATTTTTGGAACAATTTCTTATGAAACAGAAGACGGAAAAGAGAATACGTATGATTTCTCTTTGTCTTTTGATGTAGAGAAATATGATGATGCGAATGCGGAAGAATTGCAGGGGATTTTTGGGAGCTCAATCATTGTACAGTTTACAGATGCAATAGTGGGAATATTTGAAAATTCAGATGCGGTAGCTGAGGGATTTGCTTATGCAAGATACTATCATCAAACAGGAATTGATTCGGAATGGGAAACCAATCCTCTTGTGAAACTTGGTGAGAAACTGATGCAAGAGCACGCAATGCTGGATTTTCATAAAATAGTATTGGATACAGCTTCTAGGGAGCGTTTATTGAAACGGTAAGTAACGGGTTATAATAAGATACAACCAATCAATTTTTTGTGGAAACTATTGATATTTCTTAGGGTATCGCATATAATATAATTAAGCCAAAAGGTTTCGTGTAGCGGCACGTAAAAGCTGTACTGTGCCCGGGCAGGGTAATTACTGGGACTATTTGATACTCGGAAGGGTATTACGCCCACACCAGGGAGATACGGTGAGTCCGCGCCGGGGACTCAATGATACCGGCGACATTTTAGACATTCGGAAGGATGTCGCGGCTGACAGCCAGCATAAAACCGCTTTTTAAGATTATGGGCACTGGATAACAAAAAAGTTGTCCAGTGCTGTTTTTTTATACTATAGTGATGATTGGGAAAAGATAGATGGGAAAACAACAGGATAGAGAGAAAATTGTACAGGAGATTAAAGTAGCTGCTGATCTGTATAGGAAGCATTTAGTAGGTAAAAGATTTCTATATGTATTTGAAGGCAGATATATTGAGGTGCTTTATAAAGCTGCCAATTTTAGGCACTTGACAGGTGTGGCCACGAACCTTTCAGCAAAAAAGTTTTATAGTTATGCAGCAAAAAAAATGCTTCAGGCTTCGCAGATATTTTTTACACCGCAGCACCCTTTTTCATTGTGTAAGCGTAAGATTAAGCATATCGGACAGATTGCAATGCTGGCTGGCTCAGAAGGATTTATGCTGGAAGAGATTGTCACAGACACGAGAACTTATAAGTTTGGCACAACAGATCTTAATTTTACTCTATGCTTAAATAAAGAGTATGATGATAAGGGGCAGCAAAAGGGCGATTGCTTTGTAGTAGAATCGCTGCGAGATGAAGATTGCTTCTCTAAAAGTAGAACAGCATATACAGTAACTCATATTTTTTCAGCACCGAATGATGCGAAAAAATATACAAATTTACTGTTTTTAGATGAAAATGCAACGATAGACGGTCTTCCAGATGAAATTAAGAACATGCTGGATCAAACTTTATTACATAAATAAAAATGGAGCGTACAGGTCTTGGCGTATAGAAAATACTGCAGGATCTTTTTGCGAAAGAATTTTTAAGATATGAGAGAAAAGAGGTGCTTTCTATATGGCTACATCAAGTATCCTTACAGAGCTTGTGATTGAAGACCCCAAAAAGGCAGAAGCATTTATTAACGCACTGGAAATGTCCAGTCAAGAACCAGTATGTAGCCCGTCTGCCCCGTCCATTCCCATATTAGATAGTGTGGAAGATATACGGAGGTTCCTGGAAAGAAAAAACAAATAAGCCTATGTATTGGCAAATATCTTAGATGAATAGAAGCTATTGGAGAGGAGTCGATATGTGACGTTCTCTCCTTTTTTATGCCTAAATGAAGAGATAATGCAGTGCTTTTTCGTAAATGGTGCAAAAATCGTTTTCAACTCGTTCAGATATAATAAATCTCTAAAACCAAAAAAGGAAAGAAATGGTAATGAAACAGAAAAATCTTGCCTCCATAGTCCATTACCAGGGAAAGGATTTGTAATTATAATAGAGCCTGTAATCAACGAGGAGATAAAAGAATGCAGAATGAACTTTGTATTGTAGCAGATGCAATAAAAGCCTTGCGGGAAGCCAGGGGGCTGACCCAGGAGCAGCTTGCGGAAAAAGCAGATATTTCCGTATCCCATCTGGCAAAAATCGAAACACATGCCAGGGCCATGGGCATGAAAACTTATATCCGGCTGTTGGAAGCTATGGATATTCCCATAAAAGAACACTTCATGCACATGGGTACAGCGAAAAAAGATATGATGCTGAAGGAAAAGATCTGGTATCTGGTACAGGATTGTAATGAATGGGAAACCAGCCTTTTGATTTATTCGATAGAAGGAATTAAAAAAGGGTTAAAGGAATATCAGCAAGACAGCAGGAAGTGAGAATACAGACGGGGAGGAAAAGGGAAATGTTATCAAAAGAAAAGGTGGAAGCAGTATTATTTAAAATGGGAATGCCGGCCAATGTGAAAGGATTTGGCTATATTGTAGACAGTGTTTTGCTTCTGGAAGAAGACAGCAAGATTAAAACGACATATCTGTATTTTAAGGTGGCCCAGCAACATGGCACGACAGGACAGAGGGTAGAACGGGCAATCCGTCATGCGTTTGATATTGTCCGAAGCTGCAGAGGTGATTATGATGTGGTGAACCATTATATCGGTTTTATTAACTGTGCCAATTCTCCTTCCTTATCCATGCTTACAATGAAGATACGGGAAGAAGCACTGGAAGTACAGGAACCAAAACCGGAAAAGAAAGAAGAAAACGTAATTACAGGAATTACCGAAGCCCGGCTTCTGGAGTTAATGCGGCAGGCATACACAGAATTCTGGGCAGATATGATTATCCGGTTAAAGAAATAAAGAGAAATGCAGACAGAAAACAGTCTGCCAAAACACATCAGGGTTATGGTGTCTTTTGGCAGGCTGATGTTTTCAGCCGGAGAGAACCTTGAAAACTGAATATCGGTATGGTGATATTTTTTTGAAACAAACGTGTCATTTCTGACGCTAAAATATAGAAATATCTTAAAGGACACAAAACATTTCGGCACATTCTATTTTGTATGATGCAGGGTCAAGAGCTGTGCGAAGATACATTTGTCCGCAGTGGCAGCAAGTAAGGCAGAAAAGAAGCGGATCAAACAAGGAATCGTAGAAGATGAAGGAAAAGTGTGAGCAGCGCCCAGACATAGGCTGTTGGTGGCAGGCAGCCTGAAAGCCGAATGATAATGATACCTTTGCATAAAAACACTGCAACCAGGGTAGCGTCTGGGACATGCTGCAGCGAGAAAGGGGGCTGCAGGGTGTCAGGCGGCCAGCCGGGCCGGTCCTACATGCTCCCGTTCACACCGGGGTGAGAAAATGAAAAAATCATGCTGGCAGGGAAAGCCCTGCCGGTATGGTGTGTGAAACAGGTTCATTTTAGGGCTATGGGGAAACAACAGGTTTCCTCATAGCCCTGGAATGAAAACAGGAGCAAAAGAAAGAGGAGGCAGAGCAATGAAGAGAGAGAGGTTACAGAAACTGTTTTCAGAAGATAAAGAGATCTTTCAGGGAGGAATGCTGTTTCCTACATGGATCTGCAAAGGAAAAGAAGAGATAGAAAATAGGAATATTCCCCAGCGTGCGGCAGTGTATCTGGATATTCCCATTCCCTGTGCCGGGCTTTTGTATTATGAAAAAGAAAAAAGCCTGCATTACTGTGAACAGCAGACATACCAGGTGGTTACTTTGTTGGAAGGTGTAGGGTGTGATTATTCCATAGAAAAAGAAAACTGGCAGAGGCTGGCAGTGCTTGCACGAAAAGGCATGATTGATGTGATTGTGGTATCCGGACTCAGTAGGTTATCCTATTGTCCGGAAGAAATTTTACAGACAATGGAAATGCTCCAGTCTTTTCAGGTACAGATAGATTGTATCGGTTATGGAATTTTAGACTATGCCAGACTGAAACAGTATTTAATGCACACCTGGGAGAAACAGGAACAGTTTGAGCAGGAGTTAGATGCGTATCTGTGCAGTTGCTGTACTAGGGAAAGGATATAATGCTCTCGCGGGCAGAACTGCTGAAGATGCGGGAAATGACGTTTGAAGACATTGACCCGAAAGAGATACAAGATGTAGAGAAACTGAATATTGATGTAAAAAAGAGCAAACCGGAGAAGATCCGGGAAATCCTGGAGTCCGGAAAGAATCCTTATTTTCTGAAATATAAGGGGATCACCATAAAGATTGGGTTTGCTTCTACCAACCGTACCATAGAGGAAGCCATAGAAAGCCTTGTGCAGATGAAATGGTAAAGCCACGACAGGGATAGGGAAGAATGCGGATTGTTGGCAGATTACAGGGTGGACAAACCTTCTGGACTATGGTAGGATGATGGCAAGGACCCAGTAGCCTCTATCATTTAGGGAATCGGCTGACGAATCTAAATGATAGGAGCGAATACAATGAAAAATCAAATACTTAAAAAAATCTATCGTGCGGTTGTTTACCTGCGCCTTTCTGATGAAGACGGTGATAACAGGGAAAGCGACAGCATATCAAACCAGAGGATACTGATTCATAGCTTCCTGAAGAGCCACCCTGAAATTCAGGTGGTAAAAGAATGTGTGGATGATGGATATACCGGCACAAACTTTAACCGCCCTGGTTTTCAGGAAATGCTGCGTATGCTGGAAGAGGGGGAAGCAGACTGTATTATTGTCAAAGACCTTTCTCGCTATGGAAGGGACTTTTCCGGTGTTTTACAGTATGTGGAACGTATCCTGCCGAAAATGGGTGTGCGCCTGATCCTTGTCAATGACAATTATGACAGCCTCACGCCAAATCGTGATTTCCTTACCCTGAGATTTAAAAGTTTAATCAATGACCTTTATCCTGCGGATACTTCCAAAAGTGTGCGTTCCCATTTGTATGTCAAAATGACAGCCGGGCAGTGTGTAGCGCCTTTTGCTTTTTATGGTTATCTGAAATCCGAAGAGGATAAACATAAGCTGGTTATGGATGAAGTGGCAGCTTCTGTTGTACGGGATATTTACCACATGAAAATGCAGGGCTACAGCCTGACAGATATATCCGAAGAATTGAACCGGCGTGGGATCTTGACACCTCTTCGGTATAAGCAGGTGTATTTAAAACAGAAATTAAAGACAGGGTTCCGCTTGACGGAAAAACCGGTCTGGATGCCAACTATGGTACGTCGTATCCTTCTTGATGAACGCTATACCGGAGTGCTGATACAGGGAAAAACAACAACGCCAAACCATAAAGTAAAGGTTGTGATCCACAAAGAGGAAGCTGAGTGGATACGGTACGAAAATGCCTTTGAGCCGGTTATCAACAGACACCAATATGAAGTGGTAGGTAACCTGATGAAAATGGATACCATGAGAGGTGCAAAGGGGCTAGCGCTTCTTTCAGGCCTGGTAAAATGTGGGGACTGTAAAGAAAGCATGGTACTGAAAAGCCCAGATAAAGTTCACCACTATTATGTATGTTCGACTTCCCTTTATGAAAAGCAGTGCAGTTCCCATAGTATCAGTGAGAAAAAACTGGTAGGAGCTGTGACAGAGGCAATCCTGCATTATATTTCTGTTCTGATGGAGCTGAAAGAGATACTGGCGTATGTAAAAACTGCCTCAATCCCAAGACAGCGGCTTTTGGAAGAAGACAAAAAACTGGAGATGCTGGAAAAGGAGAGCCAGAGGATTTTAAACATTAAAGTAAAACTGTATGACAGTTTTGCAGAAGAAATCTTGGACCGGACAGAATTTGAAACCTTCAAAGCAAAGTATGACCAGTCTTTAGAGGAAATCCGGCAGGCAATGGAGTGCCAGCAAAAGGAAATCCGAAATTTGCAGGAAACCCTTGAAAAACAGCAGGAGTGGCTGGAATATTTTCTGGAATACCGAGACCGGACGGAAGTGGATCGCTTAATGCTGGTAAATCTGGTCAAACGGATTGAGGTATATGAGCAGAAGCGCATTATCATTCATTTTTGGTTTGAAGATGAATTTGAAAAGGTATTGGGACTACTGGAAACTGTAAACAGAGCAAAGCCGGACCGGAAAGTGGAAGCCTTCCTGAAAGGAAAGGGGGCGGAAGCAAGTGCCTAAGATAAGCAAAAGAGGACAGAAAAGACAAAGCAGCAAGCCGGAAATGAAGTATCTGAGAACCTATATTTATGTAAGGCTTTCCGAAAGGGACGGAGGGCATGGCAGAAGGGATTCCATTTATATCCAAAAACAGATCTGTGAAGACTACGCAAAGAAACACCCGGAAATGCTGGTGGTAAAAGTCTATGCGGATAATGGTGTGACAGGTACAACGTTCCAAAGGGACGCATTTGAAGAGTTGATGGAAGATGTGGCAAATAAAAAGGTTGACTGCATCATTGTAAAGGATTTTGCCCGTTTTGGAAGGGACGCCTTAGATGCTGTAGATTTGATTGATGTGATTTTCCCAACCTTAAATATCCGGTTTATTTCTGTTATGGACGAATATGACAGCGCAAACCCAGCTTGTGTAGAAAACAGGACCCCCAATATTTTGAAACACTTTATGAATGATTATTATGCCAGGGAAGTTTCAGAGAAACTGGTACAGGCACATCGGCTGTCCAGGGAACGGGGAGAGTTTTGGGGTTCCAGACCTCCTTATGGATACCAAAGAGCAGAGGAAAACAGTAAGAAGCTGGTGCCGGAACCAGAGGAATCAGAAATAATCCGGCAGATTTTTTACTGGTATGTGTTTGAAGAAATGTCAAGCTATGATATAGCAAGGGAACTGAATGGCAGAAAGGTATTAGGACCGGAAGACAGCTACCAGAAAAGGAAACAGGGAAAGGTGCCGGAAAAAAGGCGGTTATGGAGATCAGACGGTATCCGGAAGATTTTACAGAACCCCGTTTATATAGGTGCTGCTGTTTATGGGAAAACAAAACAGATGCTTGCGCAGAATATTCCCCTTCAGATGATACCAAAAGAGCAGTGGGAAGTGTGTGAAAATGCCTGGGAAGCAGTTGTTGAACGGGCGATTTATGAGGAAGCACAGAAAATTGCAAAGGAACGCTGGAAAGATACGTTGGATAACTGGGCTGCAAACCCAAAAGAAAAACAGGGGGCAGATGGTCCTTTTAAGGGAAGGATTTTCTGTGGACATTGCGGAAAACGCCTTGGAAGAAGCAGGAGCGGAGGCAATAAGAAACACAAATATATGGTTTATAAATGTCCTTCCTTTTCCCTTACAGATCATACGGAATGTTTCCGGACGGTGAATGAAATCTACATCAATCAGGCAGTCAAGGCAGCACTCCGTTACCAGATCCGGCTTGCTGTAGAAAGTAAGAAAACCTATGGTGCAGAGTTTTATCAAAAGCTGGAGCAGGAGGTGGCAGAAAAAGTAAAAAGTGCCAGACAGAAGTATGAGAAATATGGAAGAAAACTGGAAACCTTGTTTGAGCATTATGCTACCGGGCTGTTGGACTGCAAGGAATATCAGGAGATTAAATCAACCTATCAGGAAGAACAGCAAGCAGCCAGGCAGAATATGAAGCAGATACAGCTTCGTGGACAGCACCTGTTAGATCAAGTGAAGGCAAGAATGGACTGGACAGAGGAACTTCTAAAGTACCAAAGATTCCAGAAGATAGAGAAAGGGATTGCGGACCGTTTTATTGAAAAGATTACGGTATATTCCAAAGACTATGTGGAAATCGTGTTCTGGTTTGGGGATTTATTTGAAAAAGAGCTGGAAAAAGAACTGGCCAATATGGAAGGAGGCCTTCCGTATGCAGTGTGATTTTATTTTTGCTTATCTGCGTCTTTCCAGAGATGATAAAGAAAAAATGGAGGAAAGCAACAGCATTAAAAATCAAAGGCTCTTGATCCAGCATTTTGTAGAAAACCAGCCGGAGTTTGCAGGGGCAAAGCTTTTCTTCTTCGTAGATGACGGTTACAGCGGTACAACGTTTGACCGCCCGGAATTTAAGCGCATGATGGGGCTGATTACCAGGAGAAAACGGATCTGTATCATTGTCAAAGACTTGAGCCGCCTGGGAAGGGATACCATAGAAACACAAAACTATATCGAAAAAATATTTCCGTTCCTTGGGGTTCGCTTCATTTCAATCAATGATTTTTATGACAGCAGCCAGAAACCTTCCGAAAGAAAGGATACGGAGATTAAATTTAAGAACCTGATCAATGGGATTTATCCCCAGATTTGTTCCGACAATATCAAAAAAGTTATGAGGAAACAGGCTGAAATGGGACAATATCATGGTTCAATCCCAACATACGGATATTGCTTCCATGACGGTGTTCATACAAAACTTCATCTGGATACGGAGGCAGCTTCCGTTGTAAGGGGGATTTTCGACCAAAGGTTGGAAGGAAAGACCTATGCAGACATTGCCAGGGACCTGAATAAAAAAGAAGTTGAAACACCTACCGTATATCTTCAAAGGAAAGGCTGGGCGCCAGAAGCAAAGAAATCTGTGAAATTCTGGGACGGAAATTTAGTAAAGCTGATTTTGTTTAATCCGGTTTATGCAGGACTGACGGTAAGAGGGAAAACAGAAACCAGGGTTCCGTCAAAAAGAGAGTACCGATATATTTCAAGAGAGGATTGGATTTGCGTAAAAGGAGGACACGAAGCGATTGTGACGGAGCAGGAGCTTCAGAAGATCCAGGACATGGTACAGAAGGACAGAAAATATCATGGGTCTACACCGTCTTCTGAGAATATTTTTGCAGGCTTGATCCGCTGCGGGCATTGTGGTCGGAAAATGCGGATACGGACAGAATACAAAGAAAAGCCGATTTATTGTAAAAGTGTTACGACAGCCCCCAATGCTTCCTGTTATCCAAAGAAATATAAGCAGAAAGAGTTGGAAGAACTGGTGCTAATTATGATAAGACAGCAGGCAGCCCTTGCAGAGGATACCATAAAGCAGTTAAAGAAAGCCAATCAGACTTTGAATATTCCGAAACTCCGATATCGGAAAAAGCAATATGAAAAGAAGTTGGCGCTTTGTAAACAGGAGAAAATGGAATTGTATGAACAATATGCAGAAGAACAGATTTCCCTGAAGGATTACTTGGCACGAAAACAAACCTGTATGGAGAAGACAGCAGTTTATCAGCAAAAGATACAGGAGATAGAAGCAAAAATTTTAAAAGGGGAGGAGGAAAAACAAAAGGAGAAATCAGAGGGACTGCAACTTTTTGTAAAATATAAGGGATTGGAAGAGCTATCTTATGAAGTTCTGCATGAGCTGATTGAAGTCATAAATTTTTATGATCCGGAACATATTGAAATTGTATGGAAATACAGGGACGAATTTCTGGAAGCAGTAGGATAAGAAAGAACCGGGAGAGCTTATTGTCCTGGATTCTGGTAGAGAAAAAGATTTCATAAAAGAGGAGGAAAACGCTGCGGTGTCTTCCTCTTCTTTGTATTAGGAGAAAATTAGGCAAAGAAGATGGGGGAGGAGCCATGTATCTTGAAACATATTCTATGGAGGAACTGATGGAACTGATAGAAGAGAAAGGGTATTGCTCTGTGGAGGCAGTAGAAATCCTGAAAGAAATGGAACAGGCAAAAAAAGAGTATGATTTTTTACTCCGGGATTGTGAGGAAAAAGCATGGAAAACAGACCAGGTGGTAGTTGATTATTACCGGCATCTCTTAGAAGAATTGCGGAAAGCGTTGCCCTATGATGCTATGGGAGGGCAGAACACGATTCCGATTTTGGTGTTACAGGAGTTCCGTAAACCGGACATTGTAGAAAAGATCAGGGATTTTATTGGCTGTCAGGCTGGATTTTCTGATCATGATCTGTTACAGGAAATACAGAAATTTATGACCGTACATCTGGACCCGCAGGGAATTATTCTCTATATGGATGTACTGGGGAATCAGCCGGTGGCAAGGAATGCTTACAAACAGGGAGGACAAATGTGGTAAAAGAAAGAGTATTAGCGGTTTTTGACATCATTATGAAAATAAGATATAGGAAGATTATTGAAAAAGTGGTACAATAAAATATAAAGAAAAATAAGCATTAAAAGTAATATAAAAACCAAAGAAAATATGATAGGTTAATAATTTAACTTAGAAATAGAATACGAATGGAGATGTTTAAAATGGGTACATTGATACGTGAAAATAAAAGGAAAATAGCACTTAGTCTTAATATGGGTTTGTTGTTAATGGGATGTTTAATGTTAACGATTGGTGCATATCCAGCCTTATATAGTGGTGGAGCAAATGAAACACGTTTATCAATAGGAGCCACATGTATTGCATTTTGGTTTATTAGTTTTCCTGCTTTATCGAGAGAAACTAAAGAGAAAAAGATAGTTACAGTAAGCATCCATGCCATTACTGCATTTTCTGTTTTAATTATATTTTCTTGGGAGATACATTATATTCTTGTTAATTGGAAAAAGGGGTCTCACTTGGGAGATATAGGATTTTGCATAGGGGGCATAATCGTGTGTTCCTATTTGTGTTATATACTTATCTCGTTCATTAAAACATTTTATTTTTTAATACAGAAGGTAAGGAGATTACTGTTTCCTAATAGTACAAATCAAAATGTTTCCAGAATTGTACATCTGCTAGAAATGGCTTCTTCGTTAATAGTATCTTTAACAGCTTTTATCGGAAGTCTAACAGCTGCTTGTGTAGCAGTGCAAACATTTTTGGAACATATTTACTAGGAGAGAAAAGAAATTGGACAGATTGGTTATTATAGGAAATGGTTTTGATCGGGCACACAATTTGCCCACTTCGTATTATGATTTTAAGGAGTATTTGAGAATATATGCTCGTGAATTTTATGAAGCTATATGTAAATATATACCAGAAGAAGAATTGTGGTTTCAATTTGAAATGGCTTTAGGCGAATTAGATAAATATCAAGTGCAAGAAGAAAATGCTTCATATTATCTTGATTATGGTGATGAAAATTGGAAAGACAGTGCTAATCATGACTTTCAATTTATGGTTGAGCAGGATTTGGCATTTGCATCTTATATTCCATATTATTTTAAGAAATGGATTGAGCAAATAGATACAAACGTTTTACCTTTGGTATCAAAGCGTATAATAAATAATACGTGTAAGATTCTAAATTTTAATTATACGGATACATTAGAAAGAGCATATAAAGTACCTGCTGAGAATATTTTATACATTCATGGAAAAGCCCTGAGCAGTAAGAAACTTGTAGTGGGACATCATGATATTTCTACTTTTCAGTACGGAGCTGTTTCTCCATTTAATGCAGCGGAAGAACATGGAATATATATACAAGATGATGATGAAGATTTTAGAATAACTGAAACAAAAGAAATCATTAAAGCCTATTTTCAAAAGACATATAAAGATACGTTTGGTATTATACAAATGAATCAAAATTTTTTTGACTCTCTTATAAATATAAATGAAATATTTATATTAGGTCATTCGTTATCTTCTGTAGATATGGATTATTTTGTTGAGATTAGAAAGAGAGTATTACATTCGTGTAAATGGTATATTTCATATTTCTCAGAAAGTGATTTAGATAATATGGAATATTTTGCAAAAAGGTTAGATATTAAAAATTTTCAGCCGGTAATGCTAAGTAATTTATAATACGATTATACAGTCAGAAAAGACTAATAAAAGAAGAGGAAAACGCTGCGGTGTCTTCCTCTTCTTTTATTTAGAAGAAAATTTAGAAAAGAAAGAAGGGGAGAAGAGCCATGTATCTTGAAATATATTTTATGGAAAGACTGTGAAAAAGCTACCATATAATGCTATGGGAGGTCAGCACACGATTCCGATTCTGGTGTTACAAGAGTTCCGTAAACGGGATATTGTAGAAAAAATCAGGAATTTTATTGGCTACCAGGCTGGGTTTTCTGATCGTGATCTGTTACAGGAAATACAGAAATTTATTACCGTACATCTGGACTCGCAGGGAATTATCCTCTATATGGACGTACTGGGGAATTTGCCGCGTGCAAGAAATAGTTACAAGTAAGGAGGACAAATGTGGTAAAAGAAAGAGTATTAGCAGTTCCAGATACAAGCTTTTTTATTGCGGAGTTGCCGGAAGCAACCAGAAATATCATACGGAAAGATTTAGAGGAACATGCAAGGGAACATCATTACCGGCTGGAATGGGACCGGGAAAGTAAGGATTATGTGGCAATGAGCCGGAGATTTTGCGATATGGAAAACATTTATACGGATACATATCTGCATTTCTGCGAGACAGGCGAAGATATAGAACCCTATGAAAAAAGCCTGAAGCGGACTATTTCTATCAGGTTGTATCAAGATGAGGTAGAAGAGCTCTGTAGGAAGTCTGGAAAAGTTGGGCTATCAATCGGTGAACTATTTGAAAACTTTGTTGCAGATTTGATTTGTGGTACACATACCAATGGTTCTGATGAACGCATGTATATTGAGCAATGGTTTGACCGATGCTATTTCAGTATTATGCCAGAGGAAACATTTTTATCTTATCTGCTTGAAATGCAGGAGATAGACAGTGTTTTGGAATGTTGGGAAATCTTGCAGGAGTTGAAGGAGCTGGAAGAGCCGGATTGTTATGATAAAGAGGAACTGGAGATACAGCAGAACACTTTGGAAGAATATTTTCAGGAATATAGAACCTATACAAGAGAACCGACAGAAGACCAGTTGGAAGCTGCTATGGAAAAGGTGCTGGAATGGAATAAAGAAAGAGAGCATTTGTTGGAGGGAAATGTTCCAGAGAAGTCTTTGGGACGGTAGCCGGATTGGAGAAAGGAAGAAAACAGTGATAAGTAATGCGGAAAGAATTGTGTTAAGAAATATGTACCCACCGGGGTGTCGGGTAGAGTTGGAAGATATGGAAGCTGATCCGTATGTAAAACTGAGTCCCGGTGATTTAGGAACCGTACAGTTTGTAGATGATGCCGGACAGATTCATGTATCCTGGGATTGCGGACACAGCCTTGCTATGGTATTTGGTGTTGATCATTGCAGATGTATTATGAGAGAGGAACGTTTGCAGGAGATATTACAAAGAGTACAGGCTATGCCATTTGAGAGTTTGGAAAAAATGGAACTGTATATTACAGAAAAATTATCCGGAGCTTTCCCTAAAATCAGCTTTCAGGAGAAAGAAGGGCAGGAGGTTATTGCAGATATGGGAGTTGCCGCATTTATAAAGAAAGATCTTGGTGTAGCAATTCAATATGAAGCTGACAGTCAGCAACACATCTTTATAAAAAAGATGGAAATTCAAGGACAGGAATTGGAGAGGAAAAATCCTTTTCCAGTACAGAAGAAGCGATAAGAATGGTTTTCTTTAATTGCAAAAATCGACAATTTTTTTTGGATATTACTTGACAGGATAGGGTAAGTCTACATTGCTTCACATGATGGGAGGACTTGATACCCCCACTTCCGGCAGCGTGATTGTACGGGGAGAAGAACTCGCAAAAAAGAATGATGATGAATTGACAATTTTCCGCCGTCGTAACATCGGATTTATCTTCCAAAATTATAATCTGGTTCCGATTTTGAATGTATATGAAAATATCGTCCTGCCTGTGGAACTGGATGGCGATACAGTAGACCAGAAATTTATGGACGAAGTTGTGTATATGTTGGCTTTAGAAGATAAACTGGAAAATATGCCGAACAATCTTTCAGGCGGTCAACAGCAACGTGTAGCGATTGCACGAGCTTTAATTACGAAGCCTGCGATTATCCTTGCTGATGAACCGACCGGAAATCTTGATAGCAAGACCAGTGCAGATGTGTTAGGGCTTTTGAAGCGTACCAGCGGAGAATTTAATCAGACCATTGTAATGATTACTCACAACAACGAGATCGCTCAACTCGCAGACCGCATTGTACGGATTGAAGATGGTAAAATTGTTGGCTAAAGGAGGTGGGAATTATGAATTATCCTTTTGAAAATGATACCAGTGCAGTAATTAAAAAATTAGCACGAAAAAGTGTGCGTTTTGATAAGAAGAAAAACTTATTTTGCCTTTCGGCAATTATTGTAGCCGTTGCTATGATAATGATGTCGTTGCTCACAGTGCAAAATATCATTTATCAAAATCAGAAAGAAATCGAAGGATTACATCAAGGAATTTTCTTTGACATTACGCAGGACAGTAAAGAAAAGTTGTTAGCAAACGAAGAAGTAAAAAGTGTAGGACTTTCCTGTAATATCAAAACAGTGAAAGAAAATTCTAAAGAACTGTCTCTGATTTATTATGATGATGACATGCTTAGTTTGATTCCTGCCTTTGACGGAAAATATCCAGAGAAAGCAAGTGAAATTGCTGTTACAGATGCCTTTTTTGCCAGTGAAAATAAGTCTCCGGAAATCAACGCCATAGTTCAGTTGAATCTGGATGGTACTTTGAAGAATTATACTATTGTTGGTATTTACCATGATAAAACTTCTACCGCTTATCCTGTTTTTGTTTCACTTGAAAAATGCCGGGAATTACGTGGAAATGACCTGCTTAATGGATATGTTTGGCTTGAAAATGCAGATACCCTTACAAAAGACGAAGCAACAGAAATATTATCTCAAATTTCAGAGGAGACTGGACTGAATAATTGGACAGTCAGCAGTTACTATGATTATGTAAATACAACTTTGTCCTTCAGTAATTATACGGTATATGGTGTAGTTGCTGCCATTTTGTTTTTAGCTGCCGCACTTGTAATTTACAGCATTTTCTATATTTCGGTTGGACAAAAAGTTGCTGAGTTCGGACAGCTTCGGACAATAGGGGCAAGTAAAAAGCAAATTTATAAAATAGTTCTTAAACAGGGTTATATGCTTGCAGTTCCGGGGATTTTAATTGGTAGTATCATGGGAACGATCATCAGCTATTGTCTGCAATCAAAAGGCTGGTCAGTATTTGCATTTATTGTTTCTCTATGTGGCGCATGCCTTTTTGGAATACTGCTTGTTTATATTAGTGTTCGTAAACCAGCAAAAATTGCAGCGAATACTTCTCCAATTTCCGCCCTGAAAAATCCAGTGGGAATTGTAAATTACCGCACTCACAAAAGACATCGTATTACGCCTGTATATTTAGCGAAAATCAGCTTTTCCAGAAACAGAAAAAAATCTCTATTGACCATTTTATCATTGGGACTGTGCGGAGTTATATTTTTCCTTGCAGCAAGTTATCAGAGTTCTTTTAATGCCGAGAGTATGGCTCGTTATTGGGATATGAAGTACGGAGATTTCAAAATCAGCATTGATTTAGAAAACGAAAGTGAAAATTTGGATGCTCTCTTGCAGAAAGAATATTTTTCTGATTATGTAAAGCGTGTTGGAGATATAGAGGGAGTTAGCAATATATTTACTTATGCTACCGTACCAGTTGATTTCTCAACAGACAATGATATTTCAGATAGCACCTTGATGCTCGGCTATAATGAAAAGGATTTGGCGTCGCTAAATGCAGCGGTTTTGTCTGGAAATATTACTGATGATACAGAATTAGTTGTAAGTGATCCCGAACGTATTTATGATGTTTACCATTGGAAACCTCAAATTGGGGATACTGTGACCTTTAATTTCAAAAATCATAGTGGTAAAACAATAACAAAAGCATTCAAAATTGGTGCAATCACTTCCAGCAATGATGGAATGGGTGGCTATATTTTCAGAATGCCGGAAAATATGCTCAAAGAACTTGCAGGTTATGACTGTACATACGCAATCGAAATACAAGCAGAAGCTGAATATCAGGAGATAATCGAGCAAGAACTCAAATTACTCGTTTCTGACAATAGGGATGTTCGCTTACAAACCCTTCAAGATTTTATTGTAGAACACCAATCAGACAATCGTGCAGGTTTTACATTAGCTTATGCGATTGCAGCCATCTTGTGGATATTTGCGGTTATCAATCAAATCAATCTTACTGTGACAAATCTTTTATCACAGAAACAGGAAATGGGCACACTAAAATCTATTGGTATGACAAATAAGCAGTTGGAGCAAGCATTTATGATGGAAGGTCTTTTTACTACTTTGATTGCATTGCTTATAACTGCTGTTGTTGGAATCCCCGGCGGATATGCAATCGGTATATTTTTGAAAAATGCAGGCATGTCTACGGGATTTGTATTTCCGGTTGTTGCTTTTACTCTTTTTGCTGTTGCTATGTTTATGCTTGAAAGTTTGATGACAATATTGCTTATTCATTCATGGAAGAAGCAATCTGTTATTGCAATAATGCGAAATTGACGATAGAAAGTTTTTCATATCTCGGTCAGCTCAACAATTACATTACTCTGCTGATACAGCCAGTCCGTAAATTCTTTCGGGCTGGCTGTTCCTGTTTTTACAGCCTTTTTTCTCTGTAAGGCTTCTTTCTTAAAGTCGGCAAAGGCAGCCTGTATTTTTTCCAGACGATTAGCCGGAAAGCCTGCGGTATTTTTTACCCGGTTTATTTTGTTGCGCCAGTTCTGGCATTCATTTTTATAAAGCAGGTCATAGTTATTTTCTCTTGCCCTCTCGTCAAATTCCCGCTTGTTTTGAAGCGCCTGTGCTTTTCGGCACTTATCGCTGCACAACTCATACCGCTGGCTCTTTGCCAGAAAATATTTCCCACAGACCTTGCACCGCCGGAAGCAAAGCCCCCAGTCATTCAGCCTGTTCAGATAATAGGTAATCAACGGGTAGAGGGACG
>NZ_JAOQJY010000029.1:0-6413 GCF_025567525.1 Gallintestinimicrobium propionicum
TCACAGGCAGCGTTACGGTCACGGGGTTCTCTGGCAAGCAGATAGCTGTTCCAGATACGGAACGCCACATACATTTTCAGAGGGTCGTTGCTAAGATATTTCTCCCAAAGAAATTCGCTTGCCGCCAGCTCCAGCTCCGGCTGTTTCCATCGGTTGGAGTGGAGAGCTTGCCGCAGCGGAGAAAGCCCGTATAAGTTCCAGTCTCTGTCCGTGTCACGCTCAAAGTTTATCAAAAAAGTTCCCAGTGGGCGTGTCATATCACAAAGCACCTCTGCGTTTTGGCTCCCGTTCAGACGGAAGCGGATCTGCTGTTCTTCCCCAATCAAAATCCGCTCTTTCATTTTCTTCCTGTCCAGCGTCAGGACAAACAAAATCCTCTCAAAACATGGCTCATGCCGTATAAACTGATTCTCCATCCCTATCCCCTGCCTTTGTTTATGGTAATTATATAATTCAGTTATATCCGTTACACTCATGGTATCGCAGAATCATTGTTTTGTCAAGGATAGTACGCTATGATGATTGCGGTTGGTAATTTCGTACCAAACAGTACTTTGACAAGTGAATGACCGTCCAAAAAGGATATGACCGGCAGGAGAAGTGACGCATCCGGCGCACCAATGCAGGGAAACACCGCAGGAATGGGGCAGGAAAACGGATTTTGGGGAGAACGGCAACAGGAAGCATTTTAACCTATTTGATTTATGGGAGGAACAGAATGAACGATAAAAAGAGATTGAACAGCTACGAGGATTTACCGCTGGTTCTGGATGTGGCGGACATCCAGCGGATTATGGGAATTTCAAGAGCGAGCGCCTATGAGCTGGTACACACCCCCGGCTTTCCGGCGTTCCGCAGGGGCAGGCTTATCAAGGTCAGCAAGATTGCTTTCTTTGAATGGATGGCAAAAGGCTCCGAAACCGTACCGGGAAGTGACAAATAAGCGTGAGGTATCATTCCCTGACTGCAATACTGCCGCACTTTCCAAAGGGGCATACAGAGGGAAAACCTTAAAAATGATACCGAGACGCTACACCAAAACAGCCTATCTGCGTACATCAGATAGAAACGGAGAAAGGAGCCGGTTATGGCAAGAATGAGCAACAAGCGACGGCTGGAATGGTCTTTCTTCTTAAATGACCGCAGCCGTATCACTTACAACGAACTGTGCCGGAAATGCCAGCACGAATGTAAACAGAGCTTCCGGGCGGTTGTGGTTGACTGCCCGAAGTATCTTTCCAAGCGTTCCAAGAAAAAGGACAAGACTGCCGGAAACGGCAAAATCCCTTAGGAACTAAGGGCGCACTTCTATACATAGTCTAAAGACCATGTATCGTGCGTCCTGCGGAGCTTACCTCTGCCGCTGATAAAATCAGCAATCCGAGGTCTGCGTTCGCTTCGCTCCGACAAGGTGGCTACACCCCCTTGCGCCGCTAAAGCGGCTATCCCCTGTGTACCCGCCGCAAAGAGAAATCCGCTCTGTGGTTTTCCCTTTTCATCGGATTTTATAGAAGCACTGACACAGACTGTCTGCGGATGGTCTTTCTTTATCTTATAAGCAAAGGATGTGAGAACATGGAAAAATCTTTGGAACAGTTAAAGCAGGAATATGAAAAAACCACTGTTCTGCTGGAACGGGAAAAACGGAAAATGCAGCGTTTGAAAAACCGGCAGGCGTATCTGGAAAGCGGTTCCCGGAAACAGAGGACGCACCGGCTGATTACCCGTGGGGCAGCCGTTGAGAGCATTGTGCCACAGACAAAGGAGCTGACCGAAACGGAATTTTATTCCCTCATGGAAAGCATTTTGAATCTGCCGCAGGCGGAGCCTTTCATCCGGTCTGCCGCAGAAAACCACGCCCGTATTTCCGGGCAGGAGAAAGGCGGTGACTAAGGATAGCACTTTATCATTTTTCAATCGCACAGATAAAGCGCAGCGCCGGTCAGAGCGCCATTGCCAGCGCAGCCTACCGAGCCGGGGAGCGTCTTTACAGCAGCTACTATGGAGAAGTCAGCGACTACACCAAAAAGGGCGGCGTGATCGCTTCGGAAATCATGCTGCCGCCCCATGCGCCGGAAATATATCTTGACCGGGCGACCCTCTGGAATGCTGTGGAGAACTGCGAGAAACATCCAAAAGCACAGCTTGCCTATTCATTTGATATTGCCATGCAGAATGAATTGACGCTGGAAGAAAACATGGAGCTGGCGAGGAAGTTCGTGCAGGAGCAGTTTGTGGCAAAAGGCATGATTGCCGATCTTGCTTTTCACAGTCCGGAGAAAGAGGACGGCGGTATCCCAAACCCGCATTTCCATGTGATGACAACAATGCGCCCTTTGAACCCGGATGGCACATGGGGACAAAAACAGCGGCGGGAATATCTTCTTGATGAAGATGGAAACCGAATCCGGGATAAAAATGGCGATTATATGTTTAATGCTGTCCACACAACAGACTGGCACGAGCCGGAAACACTGGAACACTGGCGGGAGCAGTGGGCGGCTGCCGTTAATACAAAATTTGAGGAAAAAGGACTGGATGTGCGTATCGACCACCGTTCCTATGTGCGGCAGGGGCTTGACCTGATACCTACTGTCCACGAGGGAGCTAATGTCCGGCAGATGGAAGCAAAGGGCATCCGCACCGAGAAAGGGGAACTGAACCGCTGGATTAAAGCCACCAACCGGCTCATGCAGGATGTGAGGAAGAAGATCAAAGCCCTGTTTGTCTGGATGGCAGAGGTAAAAGAAGAACTTTCCAAACCACAGACACCGAACCTTGCCGACCTGCTGATCGCTTATTACAACCAGCGCAACGCAGGGGCATGGAGCAATAAAGCCAGAACCGGAAACTTAAAGCAGTTTGCCGAAGCCGTCAATTATCTGACGGAAAACAAGCTGCTCACATTAGAGGATTTGCAGGAGCGTCTTTCCTCTGTCAGTGAAGAATTTGAAGCATTAAGCGGCTCCATGAAAAAGAAATCTGCCAGGATAAAGGAATTGCAGGAATTGATACGGGAGGGCGAGAATTACCAGCGGCTAAAACCTGTCCATACGGAATTGAACAATATCAAGTTTAAGAAACAGAGGGCGAAATTTGAAACATCCCACGATGCGGAGTTACGGCTGTTTTATGCCGCCCGCCGTATTCTGAATGAAAAACTGGACGGAAAACCCATTGCCCTGAAAGCATGGAAACAGGAATACGCACAGTTAAAAACAGAGTATGCCGAACTGTCTCCGCAGCACAAGCCACTCCGGGAGGAAGTCATACGGCTGCGGCAGGTGCAGAACGCCGTAGATACCGCACTGCGCCGGAGGGAGCAGCCACAGGAAGTACAGAGAAAGAAACATGAGATGGAGCTATGATATAACCGGCAGCTTTACCGCTACCGGTATTTTTACGGAGGGAGCATTTGAATGTATTTGAAGCGGTGAAACAGTCTGTTACCACCCGGCAGGCTGCTTCATTCTATGGAATCCGGGTGGGGAGAAACGGCATGGTCTGCTGTCCATTCCACAATGACCGCACGCCCAGCATGAAAGTGGACAGCCGCTTTTACTGCTTCGGCTGCGGGGCTTCCGGGGATGTGATCGACTTTGCCGCTTTGCTGCATGGATTGGGAAAACGGGAAGCTGCGGTCAGGCTTGCGGAGGACTTCGGCGTTTCCTATGAGAAATCCGGCAATGCGCCGCCAGATAGGAAGCGTCACAACAGGTCACAGCCCCGGCAAAAATCAGCGGAGCAGAGATTTCAGGAAACGGAACGGTATTGTTTCCGGGTGCTATGCGATTATCAGCGCCTGCTGGAGCATTGGAAAACAGCATACGCCCCACAGCCGCAGGATGCCATCTGGCATCCTCTTTTTGTGGAAGCGTTGCAGAGGATAAGCTACACAGAATACCTTTTGGATATTTTGTTATACGGAGAAATAGAAGAAAAAGCGGCATTGATCGCCGCACAGGGAAAGGAGGTGCTGCGGCTTGAACAGCGAATTTCAGAGCTTGCCACCGGAAACGCAGGAAGCGGTCAAAAGGACGATGGACACAATGGAACCGGCGCAGACACCGGAAGAAATCCGGGAGACGTTAGAGGGGACGCAGAAAGGCGGCGTGAAGAACAGCATCCGAAACTGCCTGACGGTGTTCCAGCGTGACCCGCTGTTTCGTGGGGCGCTGCGTCTGAACCTTTTGACGGAGCAGATTGACATTGTGAAGCCGCTGGGCTGGGAGCGCACCAGTACCACGCTGACCGACATGGACATGAACTACCTGCTTTTGTATCTGGAAGAAAATTACGGGCTTATCAGCGAGAAAAAGGTGCAGAGCGCCATCAAGATTGTTGCCAATGAAAACCGCTACCATCCGGTCAGGGATTACCTGAACAACCTGCAATGGGACGGCACAGAGCGCATCCGTTATGCCCTGCATCACTTTCTGGGAGCCGATACGGACGAATACACTTATGAAGCCTTGAAACTGTTCCTGATGGGAGCCATCCGGCGGGTATTCAGACCGGGGAGCAAGTTTGAGGTCATGCTCTGTCTGGTTGGTGGTCAGGGAGCCGGGAAATCTACCTTTTTCCGGCTGCTGGCAGGCAGGGACGAATGGTTTTCAGACGATTTGAAGAAGCTGGACGATGAAAATGTGTACCGCAAGCTTCAAGGGCATTGGATTATCGAGATGTCGGAGATGATCGCCACAGCCAACGCCAAGAGTATTGAGGAAATCAAGTCATTCTTAAGCCGCCAGAAAGAAACCTACAAAGTGCCGTATGAGACACATCCGGCAGACCGGCTGCGGCAATGTGTATTTGGAGGGACGACCAACCGGCAGGACTTTTTGCCCCGTGACCGCACCGGCAACCGGCGCTTTCTCCCCGTGACGGTGTACCCGGAACGGGCGGAGGTTCACATACTGGACGATGAAGCGGCGGCGAGGGCGTATATCGAACAGATGTGGGCGGAAGCCATGACGGTTTACCGCAGTGGGAAGTATAAGCTGTCATTCAGCATAGAAATGAACCGATACCTGAACGCCCATCAGCAGGACTTCATGCAGGAGGACACACAGGCTGGCATGATCTACGCCTATTTGGAGGACTACACCGGTGACAGGGTATGCTCCAAGCAGCTTTATGAGGAAGCGCTGGGGAACTTAAATTCCCCGGCAGACTGGGAGACACGGGCAATCTGCGAGATTATGAATACCGGCATTGCGGGCGGCATCATTCAGGGCTGGGCAGCCTACAAAAGCCCGAAGCGGTATAAGAAATACGGTTCTCAAAAAGGCTGGGAGCGTGTCAACCAAGACCCGCCGGAGGGGGACGGTTTTCAGGAAATCACGGAAGAAGAAGCCCGGCAAATGGAACTGCCATTCTGAAAAGCCACCGGTTGACAGTTTGGTTGACGCTTTGGTTGACAGCCAGTTGACGGAGAAAAGCCTGATATTTGGGGTATTTCTCTCCTTTGTCAACCATGTCAACCAAGAAATCAAAGAAAAAGTAAAAAGTAATAATAGAGCGCCTATGGATTGTTTTCAAAGTCTTTTCTGCCGGTTGACACGGTTTGGTTGACACGGAGACAGTCTGCGGCTGTACACCTGCCTGACATTCCCTTGTCGGGCATATTTCATTTATGGAGGTAACTGCCTATGGCAAAAAACAAAAACGAGAGCAACAACGAAAACAGCGGCACCCTGCTTACCGAAAAAGACGGCACCCAGTATTTTGTCATGGGGAAAGTCCGTATCAAGGTATCGGAGCATTTCGCACAGGATGGGAAGCCGCTTGACAGCCTACTGGAAGATGTGATCCAGCACGCTGCCGCCGCTTCCTGAAAAAATACGGAATAACGACTTTCAATCAGCCCACGCTTATGATATACTTGTACCAGCGAGTATTGTATAAGCGTGGGTTGTTTCTTTTAGAAGGAGGATTTTTAACCGTGAAACAACCATATAATACAACGATTTATAACACTGCACTATATTTGAGATTGAGCCGTGACGATGAATTACAGGGGGAAAGCGGCAGTATCCAGACCCAGCGCATGATGCTTAGGCAGTATGCCGCAGAGCATGGGCTGACTGTTGTAGACGAGTACATTGACGACGGATGGAGCGGGACAAATTTCGAGCGTCCAAGTTTCCAAAGGATGATTGATGACATCGAGGACGGGAAAATCAACTGCGTTGTCACAAAGGACTTATCCCGTCTGGGAAGAAACTATATCCTGACCGGTCAGTACACGGAAATCTATTTCCCCAGCAAGGGAGTACGCTACATTGCCATCAATGACAATGTGGACACCATCAACGGAGAAAGCGAGCTTGCCCCATTCTTAAACATCCTGAATGAAATGCACGCCCGACAGACCAGCAAAAAGGTCAAGGCTGCCATGCGCACAAGATTTG
>NZ_JAOQJY010000029.1:6663-39515 GCF_025567525.1 Gallintestinimicrobium propionicum
CGCAGAAAAAGCCTATGCGTGGACGATTGCACAGGTCAAGAGCATTTTGAAAGAGGAAACCTACATCGGTCACAGCGTTCACAACAAGCAGAGCAACATTTCATTCAAGAACAAGAAAAAGGTGCGGAAGCCGCAGGAAGAATGGTATCGTGTGGAAAATACCCACGAAGCCATCATTTCTGAAGAAGTGTTCCAAAAAGTTCAGGAGCTGATTGCAAGCAGACGCAGGAAACGCAGAAACGGTACGACACAGATTTTCGCAGGATTGATAAAATGTGCAGACTGCGGATGGTCTTTAGCCTATGGGGAAAACAAGCAGAACAAAAACCCATACGGGTACTACCATTGCAGCAAAAACGGACAGGGATTACGCCAGTGTTCCATGCACTATATCCGCTATGATGTACTGTATGCCTATGTACTTGCAAGACTGCAATACTGGTCTATGCTGGCACAGAAAGACGAGGACAAGCTACTGAAACGCCTGCTCAATGCCAGCGACAGGGAAAGAAACTCTGCAAAGAAAAAGCAGGCTGCGGAGCTGAAAAAGGCAGAGAAGCGTAAAGCCGAGGTTGATGGGCTGTTTGCTAAAATGTATGAGGACTGGTCTGCCGGACGCATAACCGAGTATAACTTCAATATGCTGTCCGAGAAGTACCAGAACGAGCAAAAGGAGCTTGAAACAAAAATAAGACAGCTTCACGAAACGATGGAAGCCGCCGTACAGACCGCAGCGGATGCTGAAAAGTGGATTGCCCTAATGAAACAGTATGTCAACCCTGTGGAGCTGACCGCCGAACTTCTGAACACTCTAATTGAAAAAATAACCGTCCACGAAGCTGTCAAGGGCGAGGACGGAAGCCGTGAACAGGAAGTAGAAATCTACTACCGCTTCATCGGCAAAATCGACTGACCTTTCTTTTTTACCCAACAATATCTTTAATTAAGGGAAACGGGGGATCGTTACCCTGATTTACTTACTACTAAAAAAATATCGCAGATTCTGGAAATGAGTCTTGACGACCTGTTATCTGGAAAAGAAATGGAAAAAGTAGTAGAACGTAACCCTGTTATTGAAAAGAAGAGCGTCAATAACATAATGATAGCTCTTTATGCGTTTGTGATAATTTCATTTTTTATCACTATTGTGGACATTATAATTAGATTCCCGTTGCAATCAGAGATGATTGATTATAATGATATTCAAGCGATTGTAATAAATGTATTGGCATTGCTTATTCAGATTGTTTCCTTTGCGTATGGTTTTGTTAATGCTATACGAGGAATGCTATCACCAAAAAGGATGGGTGCCGTCATTACTGCATTTTTTGCTGCGACCTGTATTACTGGAACTGGAAATATGGTAATTTATTCAAATGTTCAGATTGTTTTATGGTGGATTGTTTTAATTATCCCAAATATAGTTGGTGCTGTAGCAACATTCGCTTATTTTGTTTTGGGTAAGAAAAGTAAGATATATTCTATAATAATTTATTTGGTTGCGATTTGGGGAATGTTCCGCATCATTTATTCCAATTATAATCTTATAGTTCATGCAAACCAGTATCTGTCTATGAATAGCACGGTTAGACTTGTACTTGAGATAGCAATACATTGTCTAGTAATATATCAAACGTATGTATTATGGATTAAACGCCAAAATGCAACAGACATAAGTTAATAGAAGAGGGAAATATTCGTTTCCCCATTTTTTCAAAATCAATGGAGAATATGTCGATTTTGACCTGATGAATCTCGAACGGAACGAAACAGACGACAAAACGTAAAAGTCCCGGCAGAAACATTTATTGAAATATAGAAACAGCGGGATATTGACAAAAATATAGCTATCGACTATATTACATGCAAATGATAAAAATTATTGACAAAGGCGTTGGAACTAAGGGGGGTTCTGGCGCTTTTTTGATTCAATAGAAAAGAAGGTGTTTGTATGGTAAAATGCAGGGATATCTTACGAATGAAACTGGACGGAATGTGGCTGTTAGCCGGAGAAGGAGGGTTAGATCGTGTGGTGTCATGGTTTTAGAAGAAAAAATGAGACAAGACAGCACGATATGGTATTATATCTGATAGAGGAAATGCAAAACAAAGAATTGGTGATTGTATAGATATGGGAAGGAAGATCCAGATGAAAAAAGAACCTATCAGATTTACGGCAGCCGGAGATATTCTGATCACAAAAAAAATCCCAAGGGAAAATGACGGAATAGCAGAAATCAGCCGGTATATCAAACGTGGTGATATCAGAATGGCAAATTTAGAGACCACAGTCACAGATGGGACCTGCTTTGCTTCTGCATTTTCAGGAGGAACGTGGCTGACTGTGGATAAATCCTGTCTTTTGGATATCAAAAGATATGGATTTAATATGCTGGGATTAGCAAACAATCACAGTATGGATTATTCTTATGAAGGTCTGAATATGACCATTGACAATGTAAATAAAGCAGGATTTTTTTATGCGGGGAGTGGAAAAAATTTATATGAGGCAGCAAGACCTGCAATGATAGAGACAAAAAATGGAAGAGTTGGGGTAATCGATATCTGTTCAACATTTGAAAATGCTGCGAGAGCAGGGAGCCAGACCCCAAGAATCCCGGGACGACCGGGATTAAATGCGTTGCGGACTCATAATCTTTACAAGATCACAAAAGAACATGCGGCATATCTGGAAGAAATCAATAAAAATACAGGACTTAACAGTTTGAGAGAAAAACATCGTGCGCAGGGGTTTATACCGTCGCTTGCAGAGAACCGGATGGAATTTGGAACGATGGAATTTACTATTGTGGATAGCAATGAGCAGGAAGGACGATGGAGTTATTCTGATAAACGGGATGTGGAAAGAACATTAAATGGAATAAAAGAGGCATTGTATACCTGTGAGGCGGTGGTTATCATGATACATTCGCATGAGATAAAAGCCGATCAGGAATATGAAGCAGATTATTTTATGGAGGAATTTGCACATGCCTGTATTGATGCCGGTGCCTGTGCCGTGGTCGGAAGTGGAACACATCAGATGAAAGGAATTGAGTTTTATAAGGACTGTCCTATTTTTTACTGTCTTGGTAATTTTATATTTGAAAATGAGTTTGTGCGGGATCTTCCTGCTGATTATATGGAAAAATACGGGTTGCCGGAATCTGCATCCGGGGCAGAAGGAATTGCAAAAAGAAGTGCTAAGGCAAAGAAAACTCTGTATACGATACCGGAAGTTTATCAGACGGTTATTCCGTATTTTGAGATTATAGACGGAAAATGTGTAAAAACAGAACTTTTGCCGGTAAGCCTTGGATTTTATAAGGAAAGATACAAAAAGAATTTGCCGTATGTGGCAGATGAGATAGAAGCACTTGCAATATTAGAATATTTAAACCGGGCATGCAGACCATATGGGGTGGAATGGTGTTATAGTGGTGGTATAATGATACGGAGTAAATAGAGAAAGAAGGTAGATGTATTGGAGAGTATACAGCAGTATATCAAAGAACAGAAAACTTTATTAGAACAGACATTAAGGGAAATGGCACTGATAAAAGCACCGACGGGACATGAGAAAAAGAGAGCAGAATATTGCGTGGAATGGCTTCAGGCGCAGGGAATAGAAGAAGTACTGTCAGACGAATGCACAAATGTGATCGTGCCATGGAATATCCAATCTGGAAAGAATAACTGTATGTTTATGGCTCATTTAGATACCGTATTTTCGGAAGAAACAGAATTGATGATAAAGGAAAAAAAGGGGAAGTGGTGTTGTCCGGGAATTGGAGATGATACTGCAAATGCCGCAATATTATTGCTGCTGATCAAATATGTCCATGAAAAAGTGAAAAAAAGGTCCTGTGGTGTATGGTTTGTATTTGATGTTGGGGAAGAAGGACTTGGAAATCTTGCAGGAAGCCGTAAACTGATGGAGTCCTATGGAAATCGTTTAAGATGGGTAACCAGCTTTGATCTGTACACGCATCATATCTATACATCGAGTGTCGGTTCTTATCGTTATAGAATTGTAGTAAAGACGAAAGGAGGACATTCTTATCTTGATTTTGGCAATAAAAGTGCAGTTGCGGAAATGGCAGCACTGATTCATGAACTGTACGGTTATCAGCCTGTTGGCGCCGGGCATACTACATATAATGCCGGAGTCATTTCGGGAGGGACATCGGTAAATACGATTGCGCAGGAGTGCAGTATGCTGTATGAAGCACGTTCGGATGAGGCAGAAGCCCTGGTGGAATGCGAGAACTATTTGTATGAAACATTAAAAAAACGTAAGACAGATGATGTTCAGATTGAATGTAAAAAGATAGGAGAACGTCCCTGCATGGGAGTGGTCGATACAGAAAAAATTATGCGGATAGCACAAAAGTGCAGCGATCTGATAGAAAAAGTTACCGGAAAACGACCTGCATTTGGGCAGGCGTCCACGGATTGTAATATACCGCTAGCTATGGGAATTCCGTCTCTGTGTATTGGACTCATAGAAGGAGCGGGTGCGCATACATTAGAAGAATGGATTAACCCGGAATCTTTAACAAAAGGATTTCAAATTGCAGTAGGCGTGTTTGAAACAGTTACAGAAGAGCATTGACGGTGCAGATAGGAGCAGAACAAATGAAGGATGAATTTTTTTTCAGAGATAAGTTAGAGGATGAATGGGAAGCAAACGAGGTGTATGCTATTTTATCAGAGTGTGATAAGGATTTTGAACCGCCGTTATCGGAGCGGGGAAGCACTGTTCAAAAGACATGGGAGAAAAAATCTGGTGACGGTGTCAGAAATTACTTTAATGAGGTGGCAAAACAGCATACACTTTTATTAAAAAGAGAGAAGAAAATCATTGCTTTTCTGTCATTTCGTTCGATGGAAGAATGTGAGGCTTTAAAAGATTACAGGGATATCTGTTATTTTACCACACTCTGTATCAGAAAAGAGTACAGAGGCCAGGGGCTAGCACTGGTATTATATCAGAAAGCGAAAGAATATGTGGAAGAAAGCAGCAGATATACGGTAATGGCACTTAGGACCTGGAGTACGAATAAAGCACAGCTGCACCTGATGGAAAAAATGGATTTTCACTGTGAAACACGTCTGAAAAATGACAGAGGCGAGGGAATTGATACCTTATATTTTGTGAAAGAAATTACGGGAAAGGGAATCCGTGCATATGGATATACGATAGGAAATGGCAAGTGCGGCATTCGCAATACGATCACGGATGTGCCGGGAGTAAAGGTTGGGCATTATACGGTGAGGAAGGGAAAAAACCAGACTGGTGTTACAGTGATCATACCATGTGATGGGTTTGTCTATGAAAGGAAGCCACTTGCAGCGGTTTATGCATTAAATGGTTTTGGGAAGACGCAGGGAACGGTTCAGATTGAAGAACTCGGTGTATTAGAGACGCCGATCGCACTGACGAATACACTAAATGTAGGAAAGGCAGCAGATGGGCTTGTCACATTTACGGAAAAGGAATGCAGGAAGAACGGTAAAGAGTTAGTAAGCGTTAATCCAGTAGTAGGAGAGACGAATGACTCTAGAATTAATCAGATCACAGAACGGGTAATAGAGGCAGAAGATGTACTTTTCGCAATCGAGCACGCAGAAAAAAACTTTAAGCAGGGGGCAGTCGGTGCCGGAAGAGGAACAGTCTGTTTTGGATTAAAGGGTGGGATTGGTTCCGCATCAAGAATTTTAACGTTTGGCGGTAAAGAGTATACAATCGGTGTTTTGGTGCAGTCTAATTTTGGAAAAACGCAAGATCTTACCGTTGCCGGCGTACCGGTTGGCAGACAGATATGCACGAAAATGCAAAACAGTGCAAAAGAGGATAAGGGTTCCATCATGGTCATTGTGGGGACTGATCTGCCGCTTGGAGAGAGACAGTTAAAGAGAGTTTTAAAAAGAGCAGCAGTTGGGTTGATACGAACTGGTTCTTTTATGGGACATGGCAGTGGGGATGTATTTATTGGGTTTACCAATGCGAATGGGATACCGGATACGAAAGAAGAGCAGTTTCATATGATGAAGTACTTCCCGGAAAATCAACTTGATAAGGTATTCCGGCTGGTGGCAGAGGCTGTGGAAGAATCTATTTTAAATTCATTGACGTGTGCAAAAGCGATGCCAGGGCGCGATGGTGAAATCTATCATAGTCTAAGTGAATTTTTGTGATCCGTCTTTCTTCGGTGGATCCGGTGGAGGAAAATCTACACCGCAGGATAAGGCAGAAGGAAAGCATCTGACGGAGAGTTTGGATTTACAGAAATGCTGACGATCAACATGGAATCAAAGAATTCATCATCGGAATCTGTATTCTGTTGAGTGTGTTTGGTGCAGTAATTTTCGCCAGAAAAAAGAGTGGTTCTGAGGAAGAATAAGTATCAAATTTTACGATGAAACAACAGATAGTTACAAAGAAAATGAGACAGAGTGGGAACGAATCCTGCTCTGTCTTTTTTCGAAAAAATCGGTGAAAATCAATAGAAGTGTGGGAAATTCATTCTCGGCAAAATCAATTTCGGATTATCTGAAATCGGAGCATCATTCTATCGACAATGAAACGCTCTCGAAGAGCGCGGCAAATGCTTTAGCAGATTTCTGTATTTGCTTTGTCAAGAAGTGCCATACACTTCAGATGGATTTCTCCTACTTTGAGTACGGTAGGAAGCAGAGTTTCCACACTTTCTTCATAGCCAATCCTAAATAATGCTTCACAGAAGAATCGATTCACTTCGTCATCTTCGTAATCCAGAACATTTGCGAGATATGCATAGGCTGACATTCCGCGAATTCCGAAAAGAATAAGGGACTTTAAGGAACGGATATCTTCATCGGCATTCCACAGCTGCTGCATATTGTATTCAGCTGTTTTACCGCATGGTGACGGACATTTGCTGCAGTCAGGAACCAGTCTTTCTTTTTCAGCTCTGACTTCTCGTATCATTTTTTCGATGGCTGCATTATCAAAACTCACATTTGTAATTGTTGTAAACAGTCCTTTCAGTATGACTTGTGAAGTTCTTGGGGAAATAATTTCTGCGCCATCGACTGCTCTTGCAAGAGCAATCAATGCACCGGTCAGTTCATCCTGTAGTTTGGCAGTATCTGTCTGTTCACGCTGATAACAAAACATCTTTTTTTCCATGATTGTAGTCTCCTCTACTCCAGAATTTTCCCATCAATACTGATTGTTACAACCTGCCATGGTATGAATTTTCCACTGTTTTGAAGTGCTTTTTTTGCTGCCATCTCCAGTCCACCGCAGCATGGAACCTCCATTCTTACAATTGTCACACTTTGAATATTGTTATTTTGAATAATCCCGGTCAGTTTCTCACTGTAATCTACCTGATCTAATTTTGGACAACCAATTAAAGTTACCTTATTTCGAATAAAATCCTGATGAAAGCTGGCATAAGCGTATGCAGTACAATCGGCTGCAATTAAAAGTTTTGCATCGTTAAAATATGGTGCATGAATAGGAGCCAGTTTAATCTGTACCGGCCAGTTCTGAAGCTTTGATATTGAATCTGCAGTAGAAGCTGGTTTTTCGGACTCAGGCGTTTCTGTTCGCCGAATCTGCATGATTTTAGATCCAGGACAGCTGGAGTGAGAGGACATTGCCGGGTTTTTGGCAAATTGTTTTTTCTGTGCTTTTTTCACGGCTTCTTCATCATATGCAGGGGCTTCTCTTTCTTCAAAAGAAATGGCACCTGTGGGACATTTCGGAAGACAATCGCCTAGTCCGTCACAGAAATGTTCTCGCATCAATTCTGCCTTTCCGTCAATGATATCAATAGCACCTTCGTGGCAAGCGTCTGCGCAGGCACCGCAGCCGTTACATTTTTCTTTATCGATCTTGATAAGCTTTCTTAACATTTTAACCTCCGTCCATAGCATTTAATGTTTGTTTCTGCTAGAATTGTAGTATGTGAAATACGACTTGTATGTTTGATTTCCAACATGGAGGAATGATTTTGGAAAAATATTTACCTATCCTAAGAAACAGTCCGTTTTTTAAAGGTCTTACAGATAACGAGATATTATCCATATTGCATTGTGTAAATGCAACAGCAGTTTCTAAAGAACGGGATTCCTATATTTTCAGAGCAGGAGATTCTACCGAGGTAATGGGACTTGTGGTGTCAGGCTGTGTTCTTGTTATGCAGGAAGATCTCTGGGGACATCGGAATATTTTGTCAAAATGTCATGCCAGTGATTTCTTTGGAGAACCGTATGCAGCAAGCCCGGGAGCTGTTTTAAATATCAGTGTGGTAGCGGATGAGGATTGTGAAATTATTTTCTTAAATATCCAAAGACTTCTGGTTACTTGTCCAGCTGCATGTGAGCATCATCAGAAGCTGATCCGTAATCTGGTTCGTGTCCTGGCAAATAAGATACTGATCCTGAACGATAAGATCACACATGTTGGAAAGCGAACAACAAGGGATAAATTATTATCCTATCTGTCTGCTGAATCTATCAAACATTCGTCATTGTCTTTTGAGATTCCTTTTGATCGGCAGCAGCTGGCTGATTATCTTTGTATTGATCGTGCAGCAATGTCTACGGAGATATCAAAGTTACAAAAAGAAGGCTTTATAAAAACAAATAGAAATCATTTTGAAATAAGGCTGCCGCAACCCCACTGGGTTTAGACGATGGGGAAAGGCAGCTTTTTTCACAGAGTTTTGAGCTCAGGGATTGCTCACTCGACCCGCAGCATCCGATAACCGATGCCGATGTGCGTTTGTATGTATTGCTGCCCATCTTTCCCGTTTTCCAGCTTTTTGCGCAGGGTTGCCATGAATACTCGCAGAGAAGCAATATCATTTTCCCAACTGCTGCCCCAAATCTGTTGCGTAATGTAGGTGTGTGTCAGAACCTTACCAACATTTTTGGAGAGCAGGCACAACAATTTGTATTCGATGGGCGTTAGGTGCAGTTCTGCACCATCAAGATATGCGCAGCCTGCCGCATAGTCGATTTTCAGCGCACCGTTCGTAAAAATTGGGGTTTCCTTTGCCGTATCTGCTTTTATCAACGCTAACCTTCGCTGCGTCACCCGCAGTCGTGCCAACAGTTCATCCACGGAAAAAGGCTTCGTCAGGTAATCGTCCGCCCCGGCATCCAGCGCCCCGATTTTATCGGAATCTTCTGTCCTGGCGCTGATTACAATGATCGGCATATTCGACCACGAACGGATCTTTTGGATGATCTCCACGCCATCCATATCTGGAAGTCCCAGATCAAGCAGCACAATATCTGGATTGTGAGACAGCGCCTCCATTACGGCGCTTGCGCCGTTTTGCGCCGAAAGATACCTGTATTCGTGAGTTTTCAGCGTCGTAGTGATCAGATTGCGCACAGGGGTATCATCTTCTACAACAAGGATAAGTGGCTTATTCATTTAAGTTCACCTCACTAAGTGGTAATGTAAAGGAAAAGATGCAGCCATGCGGCGAATTGTTTTTCAGCGTTATTTCGCCATGATGTGCATGAATGATGGCTTGACAGAGCGTGAGCCCAAGTCCGAGGCTTCGGCGGCTGTCGCCAATCGGATTTCCCCCGGCAAAGAACATTTCAAAAACACGCTCCTTTAGTTCGTCCGGGATACCAGGGCCGTTATCGCTGACACAGATCTCAACCGCTTTTTTTTGCTGGATTGCCGTGATGCAGATGTTAGAGCCAGCCGTAGTATATTTGACTGCATTGTTCACCAGATTGATAAGCACCTGCACGATGAGTCCTGCATCCACCCGTATCAGCAGCGGCACGTCTCCGCAATCCACCGTGATGTGATGTTCTGTCGATCTTCGGTCGATATGCCGTAGCGCTTCCGACACAATATCGTCCACAACCTGATCGGAAAGACGCAGCTTGACGCTGCCGTCAGCGATTTTCGTAATGGAGAGCAAATTCTCAACCAGCTCGGTCAGCCACTGTGCATCGTCATGAATGTCCGTAAAAATCTGTTTCCGTGTTTGCTCATCCAGCATGTCATAGCTGTGCAGCAGTGTGTCGGCGTTGCCGGAAATAGAGGTCAGCGGTGTCCTGAGATCATGAGAAATTGAACGCAGAAGATTAGCGCGAAGCTGTTCGTTCTTTGCAAGAACGGCAGCTTCTTCCTTTTCTCTGGCATTTCGCAGGTTGTCCAACGCCAGAGCGCACTCACCGAGAAGGGAGAACAGAACGCTGGATGTAAATGCGTCAGGCTGCGTTTGCTTTTCCATCGGAATCCCGACAACGCCGTAAATTTGCTGCTCAGTACGAATGGCAAGATACAGTCGTTTTGCTTTGGGAAAGTTTTGTGTCGTTGCTCCGGCACGTTTCCGGTTTTGCCAGACCCAGTCGATCACATCCTGTTCCTGGTCTGTGTCCGGGGCACTATAGGGGCAGCTTGCGTCAGCCGGGTAAAGGATCCCTTTGGACAGCGCGCCTTCCTGTGCCGGATAAATCAGGATGTTCCGCTGCATGAGCTTTTGTATCTGCGTTGCGGTCATCCGGTAAACTTCCTCAGATGTTTCAGCCTTTTGAAGCTGCCTGTTCATATCAAAAAGCAGCTTTGTGCGATAAGCGTCCCGTGCGGATAGCTGCGCGTGGGCTTTGAGCTTGGCTGCAAGTGTACCGGTCAAAAGCGCAGCCATGAACATGACGGCAAAGGTTATGGGATATATGCTTCCATAGGCGACCAAAGACAGCCTGGGTTCTGTCAGAAAATAATTGAACAAGATGACACTCAAAAAGGCGGACAGCACGCCGCAGGTATATCCGCTGGTAAAAGCGGAGGTCAGAAGCACACCCAGCAGATAAACCATGATGATATTGGCATCCGCAAAGCCAAGCCGCAGAAACAACCATCCGATGATCGTAGCGGCTGTCAGAATCCCGACAGTCAGAAGCAGTTCCCGGGCGGTTGGAAGCGCCGGGCGAACGGCGAAAAGTGGTTTCCTGGGATAGCTTTTATAGACCTCCGCATCCGGAATGATGTGAATGTCCATCTCCGGCGCAAGCGTAATGAGCTGTTCTGTCAGCGTCGGTTCGCTCCAGAAATGCCGTCGCTGCACGCCGCTGCGCCCAATTACGATTTTGGTCACATCGGAGAGCCGCGCATATTCTGCAATCTGCGTTGGTACATCTTCTCCATGTGTTGTGATGATCTCTGCACCAAGCTGCTGCGCAAGACGTATATTCGCCTGCAGTCGAGCGATATCTTCTGCGTTCATGCCAGAGTATCCGGGAGTCTGCACATAGAGCGCGGTAAGGCTTCCGCAAAATGCCTGCGCCATTTTTCCTGCCATTCGTACAATACGTTCATTGGATGGGGACGAGGACAGGCACACCAGAATATGCTCTTTTGATAGATTGTTTTCATTGTTCTGCACAGTTTCACCACCTCTTTTGATGGTATTATAGCACCAAAAGGCGGCGGTTTCTATTGTGTCCAATCGGATTCGTTTCTGATTTTCGTACAGAAAGCGATCCAGCTGCTTCATCAGAAACCATCCGAACAGGAACGTTAGAGCCATCCCAACGATCAAAATGACATCTTTCACATTGTTTCACCGTCCGTTCAAATCCGGAAACACTTTTGCAGCGCCTTATATTCACCCAGCGCTAAAATGGTTATTTCTCCTGACAGCACCGTATCAGATGTAATTGAAACGTCGGTTTTTCCGGAATGTTTGATGCCAAGAATGTTAATGCCATACTTCCTGCGAATATTCAGTTCACCAACGCTTTTGCCAATCCACTCGTGTGGAACTTCTACTTCAAAAATGGCGTGCTGCCCGTCGATCTCCATGTAGTCGAAAATATGATCGGCAGTATATCGAATTGCTGCCCATTCTGCTACCTGCTTTTCCGGGTAGATCACATGGTCGGCTCCGTTGCGAAGCAGAAACTTTGCATGTACATCCCGCTCTGCACGCGACACTACACACTTCGCGCCAAGCTCCTTCAGAAGCGACGTCGTTTCCAGCGAATTCTGAAAGCTGCCGCCAATGGTCACGATGCAGACATCGAAATTTCTGATGCCAAGGGAGCGAAGAAACTCCGCGTTTGTACTGTCTCCAATTTGCGCGTTGGTGACGAGGTGAAGTACATCATTGATCCGTTCTTCGTTTGTATCGACTGCCATGATCTGATGCTCCAGCTGAGATAACTGCATAGCGATATGCCGTCCGAAGCGGCCTGCGCCAATCAATAAAATGTTTTTCATGTGTAAAGACTCCTTATCCAATCATTATTTTTTCCTGCGGCAGCTTTGCGCCGTTTATTTTTTTACCGGAAAACGCTGCATAAATGAGCGTAAGACCGCCGACTCTGCCCAGATACATGAGCATGATCAGCACTATTTGGGAAGGGAGATGCAGCTGAGGCGTGATACCCAGCGTCAATCCCACTGTTCCGACTGCCGAAGCCGTTTCATACAGGCATGCGGAAAGCGTCAAATCTTCATACACGCTGATAAAAACAGCGCCGCCAAAGAACAGTGTAAGGTACATTGTCAGAATGGTTGCGGCGGTCTTGACAGCGCTGAAATCAATCCTACGTCCGAAAAACTGAGCATTCTCCCGCTGACGAAAGGTTGCGGCAGTATTGGCAAGCAAGACCGCCAGTGTCGTTGTTTTTATTCCGCCTGCCGTAGAACCCGGAGAACCGCCAATGAGCATCAGAAGGATCATTATGCCCTGCGACGCACCGGACATTGCAGATAGTGTTACTGTGTTATAGCCCGCGGTCCTCGGCGTAACGGACTGAAAAAAAGATGCCAGCAGCCGCTTTCCGGTAGAAAGCGCGGAAAAGTCGGTGAAAAAGAAAAACGCGGCGGGCAAAAGAATTAAAAGACCTGTCGTGACAAGGATCACCTTACTCTGCATCCGGTAGCGATGAAGCCGCCACTTGTTTTCGCAGACATCGTCCCATGTCAAAAAACCAATGCCGCCAACTACGATCAGCAGCATGATCGTGATATTGATTGTCGGACTGCCGGCATAGCCGGTAAGGGATGGATAGAGATTACTTTCTGTTCCAAGAATGTCAAATCCGGCGTTGCAGAATGCGGATATGGAATGAAACACTGCCATCCAGATGCCGCGCCATCCATAGTCATGGCAAAACACCGGCAGCATGGCCAGTGCGCCCAGCAGTTCGATCAAAAACGTTCCTCGCAAGATGAACCGTGTCAGACGGACGATTCCGCCGACCTTTGGCGCAGAAATTGCATCTTGCATGGTGCTGCGCTGCATCAGGGAGATTTTTCGCCCGGACAACAGCGCAAACGATGCTGCTACGGTTATGACGCCAAGCCCTCCGATCTGGATCAGTACCAGAATGATCGTCTGTCCGAAGCCGGACCAATAGCTTCCGGTATCTTGAACAACAAGTCCTGTGACGCAGACGGCAGAGGTCGCGGTAAACAGCGTTTCATTGAATGGCGTTACACATCCGGCTATTGTGGAGATCGGAAGCATCAGCAGCAGTGCTCCGAGCAAAATGACCCCGGCAAACCCTAATGTGATAGTTTGAAAAGACGAAAGACGGTGCTTTCGACGGATGATTTTCTTTGGCATAAAGGCAGCTCCTTATTTCTGTGATAATTATATTTTATACGGCCAGAGATTTTAAGATCGGATAAGGGACGGGGACGTCGCATTAAGGTTGGATAAAGATGGCAGAGCGCGCATTCTATTGGATACCAGAAAAAACCTCTCCGCAGTCGGGGAACCGGCGGGAGAGGTTTTCTTTTTCGAAATTTATGGTATGTTTTCACACATTGCAGGCGCATGCAGCGTCCCGCGTCAGAATCCGAACCTTACAGTCTCTGCTGTACGTTGCGGATGTACGCTTCCTGCAGCTCGGGGCTCTTTGCAGGATCGATATCGTCCGGGAACTCGGCGTCGATGGTGGACACCTCCGGTCTGTAGTTTAAGCGAAGCGCGTGCTTCTCGATGTAATCCGTCGCTTTGTTATAAACCTCCTCCGTTACTCCGTTTAAGGTAATAGTATATAATTTTGACATCTGTGTATCCTCCGTTTCGTTGAAATTCAGCACCTCTGCTGATAGCTTCAGTATATACCTGTCTGGCAGATTTTAAAAGAGAAAAGGCTCATATTACCTGTAGAAATAATAATGATAATTATTACTAATATTGTACAAAATAGACAAATCTAACAGAAATTTGTTGGATTTCATTTTATAAGATGGTAAAATAGCTTCAAAACGATGGAAAAATCCCGGTGGCGAGGACCGCAGAAATCAGGGGTCAGACCCCGGTCAAAACCGGAGATTTTTTACCTGAAAAATCGAAATTGTAAAGGAGATAAGTTTGAAATGAAGATTCGCAAGGCGGAGAAAAAGGATATCCCAAGAATTCTTGAACTGTTGGGACAGGTATTGCAGATCCATGCAGAGATCCGCCCGGATATTTTTATACCAGGTACCATCAAATATACTCTTTGTGAGTTGACGGAATTATTGAAGCAGGAGGATAAACCGGTCTATGTTGCTGTAGATGAGGACGATTTGTGCATGGGCTATGCCTTCTGTCAGCTCAGGGAACAGCCCTTTTCCACCAACATGGTGTCCTTTAAATCATTGTTTATTGATGACCTGTGCGTTGACAAGCAGGCACGAGGGCAGCACATTGGGGAAAGTCTGTTTGAATATGTGAAGCAACAGGCAAAGGAACTGGGCTGCTATGAAGTAACCCTGAACGTCTGGACAGGAAACACATCGGCAGAGCACTTCTACGAAAAAATGGGTATGAAAACAAAGGAACGGCAGATGGAATATATCCTGTGAGCCGGTTGGGTCAGGCGCTGGTCAAAACCGGACACGACCTACGCTTTGTTTCAGGACGGTCAGTTTCGGACACAGAGTATCCAGTCAGATAAAAATCAGGAAGTTGTGGAGGATATAGGATCATGTCAAAAGAGGAGTATTTGATTACCGATACGCCGCTGAAAGCGCTGACGGTTTTTGCAATGCCGATGATTCTTGGAAGCTTTTTTCAGCAGGTATACAATATGGCTGACTCCATTATCGTCGGTCAGTTTGTGGGTTCCTCTGCGCTGGCGGCGGTTGGTGCCTGTGCAGCTCTGACCAATGTTTTCATTTGCGTGGCACTGGGGGCTGGTGTTGGTGCAGGTGTGCTTGTGAGCCGCTATTTCGGTGCCAGGGAGTATGGCAAAATGAAAACCATTGTGTCTACATCTCTGATCAGCTTTTTAGTTCTGAGTATCCTCCTGGGTGTCTTTGGCTTTTGGTTTTCCCATGGGATGATGAGAGGCTTACAGACTCCTGCCGATATTTTGAAGGAAGCAGTGCTGTACCTGCGGGTCTATTTTGTGGGCTTTCCGTTTTTGTTCATGTACAATATTCTCTCTACCATGTTCACCGCCATCGGTGAATCAAAAATTCCGCTGGGGCTGCTGATCTTTTCCTCCATCCTGAATATTGGGATGGATCTTTGGATGGTAGCCGGTCTGGGGCTCGGCGTGTTCGGTGCCGCCCTTGCAACTTTGATCGCACAGGGCATTTCGGCTGTGCTTTCCTTTTTGATTTTTTTTAATCGGATGCGGCGGTATAAGAGTACCTTTTCCTGGTTTGACGGGCGGGAGCTGTGTTCCATGCTTCAAATTGCTGTTCCATCGGTTCTCCAGCAGTCTACCGTGTCTATCGGTATGATGATTGTACAGGCGGTGGTAAATCCCTTCGGCACGCAGGCACTGGCAGGATATGCGGCAACAATGCGGGTGGAGAATGTTTTTTCCCTGATTTTCGTGTCCATCGGGAATGCGGTTTCGCCGTATGTTTCCCAGAACCTTGGCGCAAACAAAACCCAGCGCATCAAAAAAGGTTACCATGCAGCATTGGTATTGGATGTGTGCTTCGCGGCGCTTGCTTTCCTTGTTATTGAAACGCTGCACACACAGATTTCCTCGCTATTCCTTGGAAAAGACGGAACAGCCCTGGCCTATCAGGTGTCCGGGGATTATATGAGATGGCTTGGTTACTTCTTTCTCTTTATGGGAATCAAAATGGCGACCGATGGAGTTCTTCGCGGACTCGGGATCATGCGGCCATTCCTTATTGCCAACATGGTCAACCTTGCGATTCGCCTGTCCGTGGCTTTGATCTGTGCACCGCGTTTTGGCATTGATTTCGTTTGGCTTGCGGTGCCGGCAGGCTGGCTTGCAAACTTCCTGGTTTCCTATGCGGCACTCAGAAAATCATGGCCGACTGAGAAGGTGGAGCTATCTTGATAAATTTGGAGGTCAGCACGGATTATTTTCTGATGGGCAAGTTTATTTGCTCTTTCTGACGGTGTATTAGTAGGAAGGGTGCAAAAGAGAAGAAATGGAGAATGCGATGCAGATAGTTCACTACGGAAATCCCTCCGCTTCCACAGTCCTGATTCAGCCGGTAGACGATCATGATCTGGAGGAGATGAAAACGGAATTAAACGAGATCAGAAAACAGGGAAAGGCAGACTTTCAGTTGATTGCGGTGAAAGTGGACAATTGGAATCAGGATCTTTCGCCCTGGGAGGCGTCTGCAGTCTTTGGCAGTGAGGGTTTCGGAGACGGTGCGGGAGAGCTGCTGCAATTTCTTTTAGGACAATGTGTGGATCGCAGAAAAACGTATTATATCGGTGGATATTCGCTGGCGGGATTATTCTCTCTTTGGGCGGCATATCAGACGGATATCTTTGCAGGTGTTGCAGCAGTATCTCCGTCTGTCTGGTTTCCGGGATTTCTGCAATATATGAAAGAACACGATATGAGAGCAAAGTCGGTGTATCTGAGTTTGGGAAACCGTGAAGAAAGGACCAGAAATCCGCTGATGGCAACCGTTGGGGACTGTATCCGGGAAGGACATAACCTGTTAGAGATGCAGAAAATCCGAACGATTTTGGAATGGAATCCGGGAAATCACTTCAAAGATGCCGGAATCCGGACAGCGAAAGGGTTTGCGTGGCTCATAAGGAATCAGGGGGCCGAGTAATCATGGGTCAGACCGTGATATGCTTTTTCAGGAGCCTATTTTACAGTGGCTTCTGCAGAACGGGGGTTTTATGGACAGTCAGGTATTTATTTTAAATGAAAAACGGAATGTAACGCTTACAGCATATCTGCAGGACGACAGCCAGGAATTTTGGCGTGCGAAAAAGCGTCCGGCGGTTGTTATTTTTCCGGGTGGGGCGTATGCCTACTGCTCGGATCGGGAGGCAGACCCGGTGGCACAGGAGTATCTGCGGGCAGGCTATCATGCGTTTGTGTTACGGTATTCCGTAGGATGGGAGAATGCGGTGTGGCCGAACCCGCTTGAGGATTATGATCAGGCGATGGAGCTGATCGCAGCGCATGCCAAGGAGTGGCATCTGATTCCGGAAAAAATCGCGGTCATCGGATTTTCGGCAGGCGGACATCTGGCAGCGTGCGCAGCGACGATGGCGAAGCACCGTCCGGCTGCGGCGATTTTGGCATATCCGGTCATTTTAGAAGGGCTGGCAGCAATCTGCGCAAAGGGTGCGCCGGGCGCAGACAAGGCGGTGGACAGTCAGACCTGTCCCTGTTTTATCGCAGCGACAGGAACGGATACCACGGTATCGGCGATGAACAGCCTTCGTTTTGTCGAAGCGCTGTATGAAAATGGAATTTCTTCGGAGCTGCATTTGTATGCATTCGGTCCCCATGGATTCTCTACGGCGAGAACGTCGATTGCCGATCCGGCAGAGCTTTGCAGTCGGACGCTTCACTGGGTGGAGGACAGCATCAGCTGGCTGGAGGATGTGTTCGGTGCGTTTACATCCGGAGAAATGAGCAGCCCGCGGTGTCCGGGCAGGGTTCGGAAGGATAAAGATCCGTACCTGTCGGTGAACTGCCAGCTTGCCACGATCGCAGGAAACCAGATGGCGGTGGAACGCCTGAAACAGCTGATTTTGGTGGAAGAAACGACACAGAAATGGATTGCAGAACAGAAAGAAAACCTGCTCACTTCGGAAATGACGCTTCGTTCGGCGCTGCAGTTTTTGAATGTGCCGGGAGAAGTGATCCGAAAAGCCGATGAAATACTTTCGGAGATTCCGAACCGGAAACAATAATGATAATTATTACTATTGCTATGCAAAATAGACAAATCTAACAGTAATTCGTTGGATTTCATTTTATAAGATGGTAAAATAGCTTCAGAACGATGGGGAAATCCGTCGTAGAGTATCCGTCAATTATAGATATACAAACATGTAGCAGCAGGAGAAGGAGGAACGATGGACAGCATTTTTCACAGAATCAGTGTTCGCAGGTATGAAGACAAACAGGTGGAAAAAGAAAAGTTGATGCAGATTTTGCGGGCGGGTATGCAGGCACCCAGCGCGTGCAACCAGCAGCCGTGGGAATTTTATGTGGTGACGAATCCGGAAAAGATTAAAGCGCTTTCCAAAGCGACACCCTATGCGGGATGTGCAGCAAACGCACCGGCCGTAATCGTGCCTGTATATCGGAAGGAAGGGCTGATTGCTCCGGATTTTGCACAGATTGACCTTTCGATTGCACAGGAAAACATGTGGCTTGAAACGGATGCACAGGGGCTTGGCGGTGTGTGGATCGGAATCGCTCCGATGGAAGAACAGATGGAGGAAGTTCATAAGCTGCTGGAGCTGCCAAAAGAGGTGGCGGTATTTTCCCTGTTTGCGCTCGGATATCCGGCGGAAAGCCGCGCGCAGGAAGATCGCTTCCATCCGGAGCGGATTCATTTTCTGGAGTGAAACAGAGTTCGAGTGCGGACGTGAGCCGTGTCAGGAGCCTATGACGAAAACATTCAAAAACGGAGAACAACATGATAACAGTATTATGCTATAAAAAATGCACCACCTGTCAGAAAGCATTCAAATGGCTGGATGCAAACGGCGTGGAGTACAAAGAGCGCGCGATCAAAGAAGAGAATCCAACCTATGAGGAACTCAAAACGTGGTATGAAAAGAGCGGACTGCCGCTGAAAAAATTCTTCAACACGAGCGGAATGCTCTATAAGGAGCTGGGATTAAAGGATAAGCTGCTGGAAATGTCCGAAGAAGAGCAGCTAAAGCTTCTTTCGACGGACGGAATGCTCGTGAAGCGTCCGCTCGTAGTCGGAGAGAAAACGGTGTTGACCGGATTTTCTGAAAAAACCTGGACAGAGCAGCTTTTAGGAAAAAACAGCTTAGGATGAGAAACAGCGGAAAGGAGCTGGGGTATGAAACTGTTATTTCGGCAGAGATTTTTTTCGTGGTTTGACAGTTACGATATTTACGATGAAGACGGCAATACGGTGTATGTGGTAAAAGGGCAGCTTTCCTGGGGACACTGCCTGAAAGTATTCGATGCGTCAGGACAGGAGCTGGGGACGGTCAAAGAAAAAATCCTGACCTGGCTGCCGAAGTTTGAACTGTATGAGGGCAGCAGCTACGTTGGATGTATCAGCAAGGAGCTGTCCTTTTTCAAACCCCGCTATGATATCGACTGCTGTGGCTGGCATGTAGAGGGCAGCTTTCTGGAATGGGATTATTCCATTACCGGGGCAGCAGGAGAGCAGGTAGCGGTGATTTCAAAAGAAATATTCCATATGACGGATACCTATGTTCTTGATATTGTCAATCCGGTGAACGCACTGCGGGTGCTGATGTTCGTGTTGGCGATCGACGCGGAAAAATGCTCCCGGAGTTCAAACTGAGTGCGCGGCAAAGAGAATCAGGGGTCAGAAGCCGGTCAAAGCCTTCTGGGAAAGTCTGAATGATGAGCAATAGGAAGAGGTATGGTGAAACAGAATACGACAATCATTTATGAGAATACAGTTGCAGGGACATTCGTCAGCAGAATGAACCGATTCACGGCAGAGGTGCTGATTGACGGAGCACCGCAGATTGTTCATGTGAAAAATACAGGGCGTTTGCAGGAGCTTCTGATGCCGGAAGCAAAGGTAACACTGCAGAAGACATTGAACCCAAATCGAAAAACGGCATATGATCTGATTTCTGTATACAAACCAAAGCTAAAATGGGTGAATATCGACAGTCTGGCACCGAACGCTTTGATGAAGCAGCAGTTAATGAGTCTGAACTACGAGCTGGTGAAGCCAGAATATACCTATGGGGAATCCAGAATTGATTTTTATATGGAAAGAGACGGGGAAAGATTCCTGACAGAAGTAAAGGGCTGTACGCTGGCAGATGATTTGCATCTAGGGATCGGATTATTTCCGGATGCACCAACGGAGCGAGGCGTGAAGCACTTGCATGAACTGACAAAAGCAGCAAAGGAAGGCTATCATTGCTCAATTGCCTTTGTGATTCAGATGAATGGAATTCATCGGGTAATGCCAAACGAAGCGGCACAGCCGGAGTTTAAGGAAGCACTTGTGAAGGCTGCCAAGGAGGGGGTCCAGATCGTCTGCTACAGCTGCCATGTAGAGGCTGACAGCATAAAAATTACAGGCGTAGTGGAAGATACTTCAAGATTTGTGGAGGCACAGAGGAGGAAGTCGGAATGACTGGAGAAATGATGTGGGAGGAATATTGCCGTACAACGAATACGAATTGCAATACACGGCACGATATATGGAAGTTTTGCGGCGGCGTGTATCATCCGTGATACAAAAGTATCTGTTGTTCCGTTCAATCAAGTCAGCGCAGACCACGCTTTCAAAGAGGGCGAAGATAACCGCAGCTTGAAAAAATGGCGCGAAGTGCATCGGAGAGCTTTTACTCCAGACTATAAGGCCGTTGGTCTGGATTTCGATGAAAAGGGAGATTGCGTCTTGGAAGAATTTGAAGTGGTATATCGGTAAAGCAAAATTCAGGTGAACGAAATCGCTGCACGATGGCCCGTCAAGGCTGTGGTGCAGTTTTCTCTTTAACCTAAAAAGAGGTCAGGGGTCAACCCTCCTCCCGGTCAAAACCGGTGGCACTGGCATTGAGAGAAGATGCAGATTATCAGAAACGATATTACAAAAATGAGCGTTGACGCAATCGCCAATGCTGCCAACAGTTCTCTTTTGGGCGGTGGTGTGGACGGCTGCCTTCATCGTGCATCCGTGGTCAAAGGGGCAGACCGTGCGTCAAACTCAAAAATCGGAAGTTGTCGTTTTATTAATTTACATATATGCCTTTTACATAAAAAAGTGTTATTTTAGTTCCGCAACAGTTCGCAACCAAAGAAATATCGTGATAGTTGGTGGTAGCAACCATGAAATTTCGCTATCATGAAGTCACGAAAAGAGGTGATTAAGAGTGAAATATGATTTTTTAGGAGTTATTGTTTTTGGTAATGTACTGCTAATTGGGGTGGCGGTGATAGCGGCATTTATCACTGTGGGAGTTTTCCTCATAAGAGCATTGAGTAGATATGTCAAATCAGGCAATGTCAGAAAAGAAAAGTCCAGCATCAAGAAATCTCTCGGTGAGGTTTTGAAGCAGCATCGTGAAGAGTGTAAGATGACGCAGGAGTTTGTTGCACAATCTATCGGTGTAAGCAGGCAGGCTGTCTCTAAATGGGAGACCGGAGCATCTGACCCAAGCACTTCCAATCTGCTTACACTTGCAAAATTATTCAACACTACGGCAGAAGAACTATTACGTGAAGTACAATAAGCGTGGAAAACGGATGTAAGACAACTGATTCATTATAAAGGGCTATCAGATATGAAGAATAAAAAGACAAGAAGATTTAAGATAAGATATATCGTTTTTGGATTATTAGGTGTTATGGCTTTAGCGGCACTTGTATTTATGCGTTTTGGAGGTTTTGGCACAGGAGAAAATGTGAATCCAGAAGAGTTTTTAGCTTATGCTGAACCCGTGGAAAATATAACTGTGCCTGAAAGTGCAAAAATAATTGCATTGGGAGAAGCTACTCACGGAAATGCAGAATTTCAGCAGTTGAAGCTGGAAGTGTTCAAGCAGATGGTAAAAAATAATGGTGTTAGGGCGTTTGCCCTTGAAGGTGACTACGGCGGCTGCGAGCAGGTAAACCGATATATACACGGCGGTGAGGGGACAGCACAGGAAGCAGCCGCAGCGATTGGATTTTCCATTTATAGAACGGAAGAGATGGCAGAACTTATCTCCTATATGCGCCAGTACAATGAAAGTGCATTGGAAGGCGAAGACCTTCGCTTTTACGGTTTTGATATGCAGAGGATTTCTTACAGCATGAGGTTTTTGGAAGAAGTCTGCAAAGAACTGGAAGTGGACACAACAAACTTGCAGAAACTTGTGGAAGGTGAAAACTGGAGCAGTGAATGCGATTTATCTACTCGAATTAAAACCCTTACACAAGTGAAGGAAGAATTGGAAATCAAGAGCGGTTCGGGAAATGCAATTCACTTTGTAGATATTTTAATGCAGCATTCCAAGCTTCAAACTCTGACAAATGCTGAAGGTGCTACATTAAGAGATCAATTTATGGCAGAAAATGTACAGTGGATTTTACAGCAGGAGCAGCGAAACGGGCATGAAAACATCTTTGTGACAGGTCACAACAGCCATGTCGCAAAATGGGGCAGTTCTGACTCGATGGGTAAACTTCTTTCCAAGGACGCAGCAAACGGTTACTATGTCATTGGTACCGATTTTTATAAAACCCATTGCAATATGCCGACCCGTTCGCCTGAAAAGCGTACAATTCAGGTGTTTTATTCCCATGATCCTTTAGCAAAGGCGGCAAAACTGGCGGGATTTGATATTTGTTGGTTGGATTTTACTAAAGTCCCGGAAAATTCTGAACTGGGTAGGCAGGCTTCTGAATACACCTATATGGGAACACTTGGAGAAAGCTACTCAATCATTATGCGACTTCTTCCTCCAAGTTATCGAATGTTTCAACCTCCTGCGGTGCTTTATGATAGTATGATATTTGTAACGGATGCGAACCCTACAAAAATATTAGAAGAATAACGTATGCAAAACGTCCCGTTTATTGGGAAGTCGCAGAGAACGAAAAATCAGAAGTTGTGGAGAAATTTCCTGAACTTTCCTTATTTTATAGGCTTTCCAGCCCCTTAGATAGTGAAATGATATGTATTTTCCCTTATTTTTGCCCTTGTGAGGAATCCGCAAGGGAAATAAGGGAAATTTTATGCCAAAGTATGTAAGAGAAGTTGCCAGTGGCAAGTTCTCTGCATTTAAGCATTGCTCGCTACTTTATCAAGAAGTCTTGCGGAATCCCGTTTAGCTTTTCTTGTTGAGTGAGCGTAAATATTCATTGTGGTACTGACATCGGAATGTCCTAACAACTCCTGTACATCTTTCGGAGCCGCTCCATTCGAGAGCAGGTTGCTGGTATAGGTGTGTCTAATTCATGGAACTCGATTTTCGATTTTTATTGAACTATTTCTTGGTTTTCTGAGATAAATCAAGAAATAGTTCTTTTCTATTCACCGTGTCAATGATATACTGAAAATAACGATTTGTTGTTGAGGTATATGCGATGCTGCCCTACACAGGTGATTACACGGAACATTTTGATTCCGAAAAGCCAAGCCTTACATTCTATTCCTTTACCCCGCGTTCCTTGATGCGCGGGGGTATGTATCAGATGGATGACGAATTGGCTGCCTTGCTGATAGAGGCCCACAGGAACATTGGTTTTCTGGAAGGGCTTGTTGAGTATGCTCCGAATAAAGAAGCATTTGCGGAGCTGATGCTTTTGAAAGAGTGTACCTATTCCCATATGATCGACTACGATGGTCCCGATCTCAAAGAAATACTCACTATCCGCGGCACCGACAAAGGGAATATAACTCCCATCATGAACTTGGAGGCGGCCTACAGCGCAGCGGCAAATTTGGAGATCCACGCTCCTGACTTGAGCCAGATCTGCGGCATCGCACTTAATGGAGAATCAGAGAATACCCCGATAGATGTTAGGGCGCATCAAACTTTTTGGCTGGGAGCAAAGACGAATCTTAAAGGATACAACCCTACAGCACCGGATGCTGTACTCCCTGCACTAGCTGATATTTCTGCATATCTCTATAACGACCATAATACTGATCCGTTGATTAAGGCAGCACTGGTACATTACCAATTTGAAATGATCCATCCATTTGAACGGTATAACGGTATTGTCGGACGAATCCTTGTGCCAATGGTTCTGCGAGATGTTATTGGAGATGCAAGGCAACTGATATGCTTGTCCGAGTGTTTGTACCACAACAAAAATGAATATTTCGATCTCCTTAGGTCGACACAGTACAGCGGGGGATATATCCGATGGATCAAGTTCTTTGTAAATGCTGTGGGACAAGCAGCAAAGCGATCGGCGGAACAATTGATTCAGTATGAACAGGCTATTGCCGAAGCCGAGGATCGACTGATACACATCGGAAACCTGCCTAAAAGTGTCTATTCTGTCCTCGAACACTTAAAAAGATTTCCGATAACAACAGTTTCGTCCGCTGCGAAGAATACAGGCTTATCATTTAATTCGGTTTCAAAAGCAATGAGTATGATGTTGGAACATGATATTGTTATACAGTCGGGTAATGATATAAGAAATCGCATATGGATACATAAATCAATCGGTCAAACATAAAGTATGTTTTCTCATGATAGGAGGTAACAAGTTGATAAGTCCTGATTTGCCAATCACAAAATCTACCGAAGACAAATTGAACAGGGGTGAATTTGCTAAAAGTCTTGCAAAAACAATATCACAATATTCTTTTCCGTCTTCATTTACCATTGGCTTATATGGGGAATGGGGAAGTGGGAAGACATCTCTTGTAAATATGATGCTTGAAGCTGTAGAGGATATAGACAATAATGCCATAATTCTTAGATTCAACCCATGGTTATGCTCTGATCCCAAGCAACTCATCACCCAGTTTTTCATGCAAATGGCCACGGCGATAAAACTTAAAAAACCAAAGGCAGAGAAGGCATGGGAATTAATAGATCAGTATGCGGATGTATTTGACGCGGCAAGTCTTATTCCTGGCGCTGGAACAATTATTGCCACACTTGGTAAAACATTGGCAAAAGAGGCAAATGAACGGGTTGAGCAACGAACAAAAGATTTACAGGAAAGCAAAAATCAAATCGTCAACAAGATGATGGAAGAAAACATAAAAATAATTGTTTCCATTGATGACATTGATCGGCTTTCAGAAGAAGAGATTATCGCTGTTTTCCAACTGGTTAAAGCATTGGCCGATTTTCCAAATACCGTTTATATTCTGGCATTTGATTATGATGTTGTAGTTCATGCGCTCAGCAAAGTACAATATGGTGATGGCAAAGAATACTTGGAAAAAATAATCCAGGTACCTTTTGAAATCCCCGCACCAAGTATAGCCAATATACATGAGGCGCTATTTTCGAAGCTTGATTCCATTCTTGGAGATATTCCGGAAGAACGATGGGCTAAAACAACGTGGGCAGAACTCTTTCAATTCGGACTTCAAAACTATATCAAATCTATCCGAGATGTTATTCGCTATACAAATGTATTCTTGTTGAAATATGAACTTTTGAAGGATGAAACAGATCCTGTTGATCTGCTTGGTCTTACTGCCTTGCAGGTATTCGAGCCATCTCTCTATTCAAAATTACCGAGCTATAAAGATATATTATGTGGAGCGGATCATAGCTACTCATACGAACGACAAAAAGCAGATGAAGAAAAGGTAAAGAAATCCGTTTCTTTACTGATGCCCAACGATGGAACAATTACAAATGAGGACGCTGCAAACAAGATACTTGGCATTCTATTTCCAAGAACAAAAACAGCCACAGGCATATCATACAGTATTGGCAGGAGTTACTCTCATCGGGATTTTATAATTAATAACAATATTGCAACTCCTGAGTGTTTTGACAGATACTTCGCTTTAACTCTTGAAAATGATGCTATTCCTACCAGTGTAATGAAACACATAATTTACGAAGCAAGCGAAGGTGAGTTTACGGCAGAGATGATGCGACTCTATCGGGAAGGTAAAATTGTACGCCTGCTTGAAGAAATAGAGGCATATGTTAACAGAGAACATTCAGCAAAGCTTCCCGTTAAAAGAGCAGCTTTGATAATAACCGCACTTGTTAGTAATTGGAGTTCCTTTGAGGTTGATGACAGAGGCTTCTTCTCCGTTCCATTTGCATGGAGACTTCTTTTCTGCGTTGATCCACTATTAAAAGCAATGGATTCGACAGCTCGGTTCCTTTGTATTCATTCAGTTTTTGAAGATAAAGATGTTCAGCCATCAACATTAGCACTATTACTTCAAGATTTTGAAACCCAACTTGGCCGCTTTACAGAAGACTCGTCTATTAGAGATGATGTGATGTTTTCATTGGAAGAGGTTCTAGAATTAGAAATGATTTTTAAGAGTCGGGCCATTGATGCGATAGATTCCGGCGCTGCTTTAAGGCAGTATCATGGCTTAGAGTTTTTGTGGATGTTAGGAAATGTAGACGCAGAACTTGCGGATAATAAAAAGAAATCTCTTGTCTCAGACGATATTTCACTCGTAAAAGTTGTGAGTTATTGTACTTCACGAGGAACTGTGGCAACAAAAATAGTTGCTAAGACACGGGACGTGAAACGACAGGCTATTGGGGAATTCATTGATGTTGGTGAGGCTTATCGGCGCATTAAGGCATTTGCAGCTACCAGCCAATTTTTCTCGCTTCCTAAAGATGACCAGATGAATGCCATAGCATTTATCCTCGTTACAGAGCGAACTCCTTCCGAGTCCGTAATGAAAGACTGTATAGCTGAAGATGCTATTGAAAAAGCATTGAATCAATTGCGAGAAAACGCTACTAACGAGTAATCCACATTGTATCTAAGGAAAGGAAAAAAAGAAGTACAATTTAGCAGACACTGTCTGTTGAATCGGAGGGAAAGGATGCTGATAGCATAGCTGCTGAGAATTCCAGACACCGACTGGATTTCTCCGGCCAAACTTATATGCATAGGGAAAATACACAAAAACAGAAATCCCAGACTATCAAGTTATCGTTGATGGTTTGGGATTTCTGCTTTTGCAGGAATATATTTTTTGTCGTGTGCTTGACATGCGGGTGACGTAACTGGTGGAAGTGAAAATCTTCAAATCCTTCCAGCTTCTTTGACACTGACCTGCAAACAATGCCGAGTGTACTCGGCAGTTCCAGACTGCCATCCGGTCTTAGGCAGACAAAGGAGATTTCCTTATAATCTGCCGGGACTTCCTGTGTTCCGTCAAGGTGATAGTATTCATAATACACCCTGTTTTTTACATGAACTTCTTTGTAGTAGTTGCGGTGGTAAAGTTCTCCGTACTGCATCCGGCTTTTCAGTTGTTCCCGTCTTGCTGCTTTTAATATTTCAGTCAGCGTATCTCCAAAATCAACAATCCTTACTTTCTTTCGCTTCGTTGTACCAATCACATTTTTGTGTTTCGTACCGTCATAACGGATACTGCGTTTTATGGTCAGGCATTGTTCTTCAAGGTTGATGTCCTGCCATGTAAGACCACAGGTTTCCCCGATACGAAGTCCTGCATAATATGCGATCTGGATCGGCTGAATTGCAGGTGAATTTTTCTTTTCCAGATACTTGATAAGTCGCTCATAATCCTCGTGTGAAATCGGCTGTGTGCCTTCTTCGACTTCATCATCGGAAAAGAGGTCAACTTCTTCTGCCTGCTTTTTCAGCTTAATATACTGCATCGGATTGAAACTGATTAACTGCTTTGGAAATACTGCAAAACGGAATGATTGCTGTAACACTGCGGAAAAAGAGTGGATATAATCTTTGCTGTATCCTTTTCTCGCTTTCCCGTCTGGAAACTCGCCACCGAATGTAAGCAGGTCGAGAAACGCCTGTAAATGTTCGGCGGTAACTGTTTTCAGCTTGCGGTCTGCAATCGGGTGTTTTTTGATACAGCGGATTGCACCAAGGTAATTTTCCACTGTGCCGTTGCTGGGTGTTCCGGTTTTTAATTCTTCTTCTGACCACATGTCCAGAAGTTCACCTACGGTAAGATTATCTGCCTTTGCAACAAATTTCTTATCTTCGTAATCTTCCAGTGCCTTGCGGAGAAGTTTTTCCGTCTCACTTTTACTTTCGGTTCCGGCATATTCTTTCTGAACCATTTTGCCGCTTGCGTCCTCTACATAGAAGCGGTAGTACCATTTCTTTCCTTTCTTTCTAACAGATCCTTTTGCCATAATCGTATGTCTCCTTTCGATATCAGACAATCGGAACTGTTGAAATGCTTCTTGCATGTAAGTATCTTATGGACAAGTCCATAAGCCAATTCGCCGCTCGTCGAGAATCAGCAATGGCAGGAATTAACGCAGAAGCTGAACAGCGAGAACAGCTTATTGCTGAAACAGAACAGCGAATTACTGACCTTAAACAGCAGATAGAGAAAGCGAGGGATATAGATGAGAGAATGCGTAAACTCAGAGAACGTCGGGCAGGTGGAAGAACTTCTGCTCATGACGGAACAGATGCAGGACGAACTGGATCAGAAAGACCAGACGATTATGGAACTGAACAGGCAGCTAAGCAGATCGCTGACCTTGAACGAGAAATTGAACAGCGAAAACAGAGCCGAGAATATCGAAGCATTGCGGACAAGATTAAGGCAAACAGAGCAACAATTAACCAGCGAGACAGACAACAGGAAAAGAGCCGACGCAGAAGTCGTGGCATGGAAATTTAAGTACGAAAAAGCAGAACAGGAAAAACTTTATGCACAGACACACCAAAAGACGGTTGAGGTAGCTGTTGAGAAAAAAGTGCCTTATGAGAAATGTGAAAAATGTGACCGCACTGCTTACCAGAAAGCAAAAGAAAAATGCGATAACCGCAAAAGTCAGCTGGAAAAGAAATATAAAAATATGACAACTGGTTATGAAAGTATCCTGTTCCTACTGGCATGGTACAGCATAACAATAACACTGTTTACGGCTATTCTTTCGCCAGTTTTCCTTAACGACTGTATCACCTTTTTCGGTGTGTTAGGAAAAGGAATGGGAAGCTTGTTTCGGGAGTTTGTTATAGGTGCAGATTCTTTCGGACAGTTAAGCAGCGGAATACCTAACCGTATCCTTTCCGGGCTTATGTACTGGCTGATCGTAGCTATTGTTATGGGGATTTTATTCATAATAACCGGATTACTGATAGTTGGGATTGGTTATCAGGTAGGAAAAATCTACCGGAAATATTGTTGGGATATCATCAGCATTGTGGAAGTTATTACAAGCACAGCCATTGCAATTTATTTTGGAGATTGGATAAAATCTGTTATTTCTATAAATCTCATTACACTATTATTACTGGTGCATGTGGTTTATATTGGAATCAGATGCTATGTGAAAGACTGGATGGAAGAAAGAGGATACTGTTGATATGGAGAATTAGATTTTTAAGAGTCTTTCGATATGGTTATTGGAAATTATTTGCCAAAAGTGAAACAGAATAATACCATAGGAATAAGAGTTGTATGGTCTTTAATGGATGAAGAAAACTGGAATGCAACACATAGATTCAGCGGCAAATTATGGATGGCATCAGGTATTTTATGTATGCTTTGTGGACTTTTTGGGGAAAGCATGGCTGCACTGGTTGTGTATATTGTAAGCATTATGGCAGCTGCAATCATTAGCATTCTCTACTCCTACCTTTTTTATAAGAAAAAGCTGGCAACCGGAGAAGGCTTAAAAATTCAGTATAATACAAAAAAAAGTGTGATATATCTGATCATCGCAATTTCCACTATTGTGTTTACTATATGGACTTTGTTTTGTGGAAGCATTCAGATTCGTTGTAATGATCGTGATTTTAACATTGAAGCAAAAGGATGGAATGATTATACAGGGGAGTATTCGCAAATTGACAGCATTTCTTATGAAGCAAATGTATTGCAGAACGATAATGATTACAGAACTAATGGTTTTGGAAACCTGAAGTATGCTATGGGAAACTTCAAAAACGATATCTTCGGAGATTATATCCGCTACACTCATGCCTCCTGCCATTCATATGTTGTCATGAACATAGATGGAAAAATATTAGTTGTAAATGGGGAAAATGACGCAGAGACAAAGGAAATCTATCAGAGAATAAGTGAGAAGGTGTCAAAGGAAAGAAAATAGTTGTCGGAAACGCTGAGAAGAAATTATTCTCAGCGTTTTTTGAACATTACTATAATGTCAAGGAATCTTCTGCATCTACCCACATCTGTAGTTACAGTTCAGCCTTGCGGCTGAAACCCGAGGGAGTTTCCAATGCGGCGGATGCCATGGCAGCCATTGAGAAATTCGTATTTGAAGAAGAGATGGTGACACTGCCGCAGCTGGTGGAGATCCTGAAAAATAACTGGGAGGGAAATCAGGTTCTGCAGATGAAGATGATAAATGAAGGGGCGAAATTCGGAAACAGACAAAAAGAAGCTGGCAATTTGGCCTGCGAGATGGTAAACTATTTTGTGGAATGGATAGAGGCATACAACAGCCGGATGGCGATCTTATCTTTTCCCCGTGTATCGCTACATTTTCCTGGATTGTGAACATCGGAAAGCGGATAGGAGCCTCCGCAGACGGCCGTATGTCTAAGGATCCCATTGCCGCTAACATGTCTCCGGTTCTGTCCAGGGATGTATCAGGCCCCATGGCGGCTCTGAATTCTTATCTGAAGCTGTCTACGGATTCTCTCGAGTAAATAGTACTCGCTATCCGCATCCTCTGCACGCCTGCGGAGCTAGACGCAGGCACCGCTGCGCCGTCGATTCGCAGACGCACAGCTGACACGGATATCAAGCACTATTTACTTCGAGATTAATGCAATGATGTATTAGACGGGAAAGGACAGAGACGTAACAGGTAAAGAAAGGAGAGAAAATATAATGGAAAATATACACGAAAACGGAACATTTCAGTTGCATAACAAAGTGGAGATCCCTCAGGTGGGCTTCGGCACATGGCAGATGCCGGACGGAGAGACAGCGGCAGATGCGGTAATGCACGCCATAGAGGCAGGATACACCCATATAGATACGGCGGCGGTATATCACAACGAGATTGGGGTGGGAGCCGGAATCCGCATGTCGGGAGTGCCGAGAGAAAAGCTGTTTGTGACCAGCAAGCTGTGGAACGATGTGAGAGGCTATGAGGAAACCCTGAAAGCCTTTGATGCCTCCTTAAAAAGGCTGGCCCTGGATTATCTGGATCTGTACCTGATCCATTGGCCCCGTCCCCTGGCTTTCAGGGATACCTACCAGGAGGTAAACCGGGAGACCTGGAAGGCCTTTGAATATCTGTTGGAAAAAGGGTATGTACGGGCCATCGGTGTAAGCAATTTTCTCCCGGTGCATATGGAGGCGCTGCTGAAAACAGCACAGGTCATTCCTATGGTAGACCAGATTGAGTTCCATCCCGGCTGGATGCAGCCGGAAACGGCGGCCTTCTGCAAAGAGCATGACATCCTGGTGGAGGCGTGGAGTCCCCTTGGTTCCGGAAAGCTTTTGGAAGATCCAAAGCTGAAGGAGTTTGGACAGAAATACGGCCGGTCCACAGCCCAGATCTGTCTGCGGTGGTGCCTGCAGAAAGGACATCTTCCTCTGCCCAAATCCGTTACCCCTGTGAGGATTAAGGAGAATCTGCAGCTTTTTGATTTTCAGATATCCCAGGAGGACATGGCAGTGATAGATAAGCTGGAATGCGTAGGCCGGACAGGCTCTGATCCGGACAATGCAAAATTCTGAGATGGTTAAAAGGGCATCGACCATCCAGGAAACTGATTGGATAAAAAGATAAGAAGACCTGCCGTACCGGAATTTCCAAGTCTGGTATGCCAGGTCTTTTTCGGTTATCTTCAAGGTGATCGGAAAATGTGTAAAAACAAGGTTGTAAATGCCGGAAAAACCACCCTGATCACTCGCTTGCTGCCTGTTTTGACCGACTATGGCTTGAAGGTTGCCACTGTCAAGCACGACGGGCATGAATTTGAAGGGGATGTGCCGGGGACGGATACCTACAGGCATATGAAAGCCGGAGCCTTTGGGACGGCAGTGTTTTATAAATACGCGAAGCAGGAAGAGGCCCTGTTAAACCGTCTGGAAAAATACCGTGAAAACCATTTGCTGTTCATAAAGCGTTCTGAGGTACCATTTGATAATAATATATCAGAACGGGATCTGAGGAAAGTATGGAAATAAAGCGATTGTAGATATTATCGAAGCAAGAGTAATAAAAGGGGCTTTACCATCCAGGCAGTTAAAACTGATATTGGCATGGTGTGTGATACATCAGGATGAACTGATGCAAAACTGGGAATTGTCCAAAGATGGACTTCCGCTTAATAGGATTAATCCATTAGTGTAGGAGGCAGATATGTTTTATGATATTGTGCAGGTAATTCCTAATGAAGACTATACCGTATATGTATATTTTGAAGATGGAAAGATTGTATGTTATGATGCTAAAACGTTATTGAAAAAGAAAGTTTTTGAACCATTGAAAGATATTAATTTTTTTATGAATGCATGCACCATTTTGAATGGGACATTGGCATGGGATGTTACTGGAACCAGAGATTGCAGTAAGTGTCTGGATATAGATCCAGAGATGTTGTATGGGTTGGAAAATGTAAGTGAAAAGATTGTATAAGGAGTTGCCGTCATGCAATGGCAGCAATTATTCATGACAATAGAATGCACGCAGAGCGTGCATTCTATTGTTGTATAGATAAAAACAATATAACAAAGCGGAATTGTGCGCCCAGACAAGGGCGAGTAGTCTAGCAGGTGGAATGCCTGTCTGGTAAGGTCTAACCAACCGCCAGTAGCG
>NZ_JAOQJY010000003.1:0-108872 GCF_025567525.1 Gallintestinimicrobium propionicum
AACCCCAGCCGTACACATCTTTGAAAGTCTTATTCTTGTTCACGCCCTCGCCGTGCTGGGCAAGGTAAGCGGACGGAATGAGAATTTTTTCTTCTTTCAGCTTGCTGGCGATCTGATACGGACCGTAGCCGTCAATCGTCATGGAAAAGATGCGCTTGACCACCTCTGCGGCTTCGGGGTCAACCAGCCATTGGTCTCTGGCTTCGTTCCAGAGATAGCCGTAAATGACCGTGCCTGTGAGGTGCTTGCCGGACTTGCCTTTGGACTGGAAAGTGGAACGGATTTTACGGCTGGTGTCTCTGGCATAATACTCGTTCATGATGTTGCGGAAAGGGGTAAAATCATCGTCCCCTCTGGCACTGTCCACGCCGTCATTGATGGCGATAAGGCGAACGCCACGCTGACGCAGAATTTCCATAATCTGACCGACTTTCAGATAGTCACGACCCATGCGGCTCATGTCCTTGATACACAGGTACTCCACATTCCCGGCTTCAACCTCTTTCATCATTGCCAAAAATCCGGGGCGGTCAAAGCAGGTGCCGCTAATGCCATCGTCTGTAAAATGGACAATGTTTGTAAAGCCCTGCCGTGCGGCGAATTCCTCCAACATTGCCTTTTGATTGGATATGGAATTGCTCTCACGCTGTTGGTCATCATCTTTGCCAAAGTCATCACGGCTCAATCGTTCGTACAGAGCTGTGATTTTCTCGTTTTTTCTCATAGCTTGCGCTCCTTTCTTCGGTTTTAGGTTGTGTGTTCTAAGAGACTTCCCAACCGCTTGATTAAGAAGTCTTTTAGAGCATACAACACCCGCCGCCAGCTTGTATTTTTTATACTGTCTGACCGCAAAGTGGTTCGGGTTCTCCTTTTCCAGCTCCTCAAACAGCAGGTCAACCGCATTTTTAAAATTCTCATCATCTTCCCTTGCTTCACTGGCATCCACCAGATCAATCAGCATGGAAAAATTCTGTTCCTCCTCCGGTGCTTCGTACCAGATATATGCGATCAGGGCTGTATAATAGAGCTTTTCCGCTTTCACCCAGAAATCCTCAGAGGCTTGCTGTCCTTCCCCTTTGGTATTTACAATGATTGTGTTTACGAGTTTCAGAATGTCCTTTTCGCTACGGATATAAGCGAAAGGATTGTAATGCATTGATTTTGCAAAGTTAATCGTGTTCAGCACCTTGATCCGGTAATTATTCTTAGACAGCATTTTGCCACATTCCACGAGGACTGTGCCTTTGGGATCAGTCACAACGTAGGAACTGTGCATCTGCATGAGGTTCGGCTTAACAAAAAATCTGGTCTTGCCGGAACCGGAACCACCGATTACAAGTATGTTTTTATTTCTCGCATACTTCGGCTGTTTTGGTCTGCCCGACATCATAAGTCTCTCCGTTGCAGTTAATAATACGTTGTTCTCGAATACAGGATCAACATACGGTTCAATATCCTTGGCGGTTCCCCATGAAGCGTTTTGTCAAGTGCTTTTTAGAGTTATTGACGCAACATAGGCTCTTTTTTCCACGATAAAGCCCCACGCGGTCATACATGGGGCGGTGGGATTATGGTTGAAGTGGCGAAGTGGCAAAGTGGCAAGGTATCTGGGTTTTGCCACTTGGATTTTGCCAGTTCACTTTTTTAGGGCGTGATACCATGCTGCGCCGATACGCTTTGAGGTAATGCGTCCGTCAAGGTTTTTCTTTGCCGCCCGGACAGTACGGGCAGAAATCCCCGCGTCGGCTGCGGCTTTCTCTATGTCCTCGCTGGCAAGTTCTTTTCCGTCTGCCAGTAGGTCAAGTATCAGCTTTTCAGCCTGTTCGGTTTTGGTGGCGTTGTTGCCGCCCGCGCCGGACAGCAGCTCGTCGGCAGTTATATCATATTCGCCTATCCACTCAAAGCCTGTTTCCGGGTCAAGGCAAAAGGCAACGGGCTTTCCCTCCGGCGCAAGGGAAGATTTGTCGTGAATGATAACACGAACATTCGGCTCACGCTTCACGCGCCCGATTAAAAGGACGCTCCTTGCTGCGGCTCTAAAGTCGATAGAACCTAAGCCCCTGTATGCGCTCTGTCCTCCGGCAGCTTTGTTGAGGTGTCCGATAAGGATAACGGCGCACCCGGTACGCTCTGCAACTTCGGCAAGGCGGCGAAAAATGGGGCGCACCTCGTTTGCTTTGTTCATGTCGGCTTTGTCGCCCATATACGCCTGTATGGGGTCAAGGATAATCAGACGCGCCCCGTTCTGTATGATTGCTTTCTCTATGCGCTCGTCGGACAGGGTAAGCTCCCGTTTTGCTTCATCAATCACAAGCACCCGGTCAAGGTCTGCGGCGGCTTCTATCAAGCGGGGCTTGACGGTATCGCCCAAACCGTCCTCGGCGGTCTGATAAATCACTTGAAACGGCTGTATAGGCTTCATGCCCGGAAGCGTCCCGCCAGTGGTACAGGCAGCGGCAAGGCGCAGCGCAAAGGTGGTCTTGCCCTCGCCGGGGTTGCCCTGTACTATGGTTACTTTCCCAAAGGGGATATACGGCTCCCATAGCCATTCAACGGTCTGTGTGTCAACCTCGCTCATGCGGATAATCTCAACGGTTTCTTCCTGTGGCGGTTCTTTCAATCCATAGACAGCTTCCCGCAGATATTTCCCGTCTGTGATTTCGCCCCGGCGCGTCTGCACCTCGTTCCAGTCTTTGAAAAGAGGGATAAGGCGGTGGACGGTCAAGCCCTCCGGCATAAGCTCCACAAGGCGGCTGCAAGCGTCGTTTCCGGCTTTGTCGCTGTCAAGGCAGAGATATACGGTCTTGATGTTCGGGCGGTCAGAGAGAAAGCGCATAAGGGCTTTATCTCCCACGCCACCCAGCGCAAGATAGCTTTGCTTCTGCCAGTCCTTTTTGAACAGGCAGAGAAAAGATAAGAGGTCAATAGGGGCTTCAAAGACAAACAACCTTTCGCCCTCGCCCCGGTAGCAGAAGTTAAAGGCTTTATCGCTGCCTTTCACATCAAGCCGGAAGTTCCCGGCTGTGCCGCGCTGATGAGCGTAGCGTGGTACTCCGTCCTCGTCCCGTCCCACAAATATGGCGTTATGGTGGGCGGCTTCCTCGTAAATATCCCCGGTGGAAAAGAAAAAGCCCGACACATCTTCATCAATGTGGCGGGCGGCTGTGAGGTAGTTCCTCGCTATGCGGTTGTCGGAGCTGCGGGGCGGCAGTCGGAAGTCAGAAAAGGACGCAGGGCTTGGTCTGTCCGGCGGTGGTGCTGCGCCTTTTTCTCCTGTCAGCAGTTCTACGGCTTCGGTAAAGCTCTTACCGAAAAACTCCATGACAAAATCAATGGGTGCGCCGCCTTTGCTTTGGCTGTGCCTGTACCATTTGTTTCCCCGGATAGTCAAGCTGTCGTGCCGTTTCCAACGGTATTCCTGTCCGGCGCGGGTAAGCTGCTCGCCCCGTCCTTGAAGAAAAGAAACAAGGTCGGCTTGGTTGGCTCGGTCTATTTGTTCTTGGGTGTAATACATAAAATTTCAACTCCTTTCAGCGGTCTATATCATGCCGCTTGGTACGGTTCTGTGTCTGCTCCGGCTGCTCGGCTCTCAGCGCAATATCAACGCACTTGCGTATCTTCTGAAGCTCGGCAACCTCGGCGCGGGTAGCTTTCAATTTGGTGTAGTCGGTATCTCTCTGCTCTTTGAGGTCGGCGTATTCCTGTTTCCATTTGGAGATAGGCAGCGTCTTTGTATCTGTCAGATTTGCATGGAGATAGCGGCTTGCTGCATTCCATAAGGTTAGCTCGGCGCGGTGGGTTTCCTCATACTTATCCCGTTTGTTCGTCCAGCCGTTTTTCAGCTTTTTCAGTTCTGCATGAATGGGCTTGTACTGCAAATAATTCTCGCCGTTCTCTATCAGCTTTTGCAGCTCTTTCATGCGCTGCTCGGCGGCTTTCATTCCCTCCCGGATTGAAAAGGCTTCATCACTGACAGAGGAAAGAGAAGCGTCCAACTCGTCAAGGGTAGAGATACCATGCTCCGCAAGATAATTCGCCGCCTGTGATATGGTTTTCAGTTCGTCGGCTGCGTGTTGGTGCTGCCAGCTCTGCGAATACTTCCGGCTCTTTTCCCTCTGAACGCCCAAATACTTCATCAGAAGATTTGCAAGGTTCGGAGATTTTGGCGGTTGTTGTTTTCTTGGGGAAGTTTCCCACGCCGCAAGCAGTCCGGCAATCCATTCTTTGAGGTTGCCGATCTGCGCCCGGATTTCCTTTATCAGTCTGTTTGATTTGCGGATAGCCCGGTTCAGTTCGCCTTTCTCGGTGGCTATGCCTTTCTTCTCCATTTGACAGGCGGCTACGCCCATGTGGACAGTAGGTATCTCGTCAATTCCTCTCTCGGCGTTGCTGCGGTGGTCGATACGCTCTGTGCTTCCGGCGCGTTCAAGATAGCTGTTTGAAATATCAGCCCACGCTTTGCGCCACAAGAGGGCGTTGCCTTTGTCGTTCCAGCCTGTGAGGTCAACCTTGTGGGTCTTGTATCTGCCATTCGGCAAGCGTATGCGCTCCCCGTTTTCATCAAGGTCATATTCCTTTTTAGACTTCGCCGCCCACGCGCCGCGCTCGTCAAGTGGTCGCATGGTCAGCATGATATGACAATGGGGGTTGCCGCTGTCGGTGTCATGGATAGCAAAATCCACGCACATTCCTTTAGAAACAAATTGAGAGGAACAGTATTCCCGGACAAGCCGTATCTGTTCCTCTCGTGATAATTCTATGGGGAGTGCTGCGTCAATCTCACGCGCAAGCTGGGCGTTCCCGGCTTTCTCATAAAGTTCCACGCTGTTCCATAGGGTAGAACGGTCAGAGAAAGAGGGCGGGGCATGGGGCGGCAGCATGATTTCGGTATGGACAACGCCGCCTTTGCGGGTGTAGTCGTGGGTCATTCCGTCCCACTCGTTTGTCAGCTTTTCGCCGCTTCGGTAGGCGGCTGCGGCAACTGCTGATTTGCCTTTGCCCCGACTGACTATGCTGATGTTACAATGGTAAATGGCTATGGGTATCACCTCCAGTATAGCGGATATAAAACTTGTGGAAAATGAATAGCTTGCGTAGCAAGGTGTTCGGTTTCCGCAAGTACACAAAAGGGTAGACAGCGCAAGCTGTCGCAGGGGAAGTGTAGCGTCCCCTGTCTGCGGCAAAGCCGCCAATCGTAGCGCGGGGTAAAATCCCTGTGCTTAAGATAAAGCCCTCGGCAGAGCGCACACGCCCGTTAGGGTGTATAAGTGCGCCCTTAGTGTCTAAGGGATTTATTCAGCGTTCCCGTTCTCGGCTCGTTTTTTCAGATATTCCCGTACCAGCTCACTCGTCAGTGCAAACCTAAGAAGTGCTGCGGCTTCCTCGTCGCTCATGTTCTTTGCTTCCGGCACAATGCTTTCAAAGACTGCGCCTCGGACAATAAGGCGGTGGCTGCGTGTCCGGCGTTCCTCTTGCGACAGCTTTTGCCGCAGCACCTTTTCCCGGTTCTCAAACTGCCGGATTTTCTTTTTTCCGTCCTCGATTTCGGCTTGCAGTTCCTCGCGGGTTTTCTCTCTTGGCTTTGTCATGGTTGATCGCTCCTTTCTGCTCATAGCATAGAAAAGAGCAGCCGTTTTTGTGTGAAAAAGGCTGCTCTCATTGAATTATTTGGTTTGTATTTATATCGGTAACTACGAAAACTTATTGACTTATGCTTTCTAAAGGGAAAGTAACACTCCAATTTCCTTCGATATGTGTATCGCTCGTAACAAAATATCCATATACTTTATATTGGGTTAAATCAACATCTGACAAATCATAAACATATTCCACATACCGTTCTTGATGTTCACTATCAGTAGAAAATGCAATATTTGCGATACAGTGGATTTCCTCTCCTTTGTCATTTTTGAAATAGATATAGCCATGATTATCCGTTTCTAAACTATCCTCGTACTTGACTTGTATATGCAATTTCCCATCCACATATCCCATGGCTGTAATATCTACCTCAGCAATAGGGGAACACAGAATACCTGTTGTTTTCAATGCCTGAAAATTGTTTTCCATTTCATTGTAGTTTGTTCCCCCACCACCCCAAATTTGAGTCGGGGTAATTGTTTTTGGTGTAGCACTAATTTGGGTCAAATCCAAATCTGTCAATATCGCATCATATTCCTGCTTATTGCTCAGCATTTCTCGGACACAAAAAGTAATTTTCTCACCAATAATGTCTTTTTCATTCCATTGTGATATAGAAATTAGGAAAGTGGCGGTTTTTGTTTCGGTGTCATAGCTTATATTTTCACACGAACTGCTACAATCAAAAGGTGTATTGATACTAAAGCTATCAAACAAATCTGTCGTTTCATCAATTCTATCTCCGTCAATATCTTGTACGGAAATAAAAATCTTTGCTTCGCTACCCTCAACATAAGCCGAAATTACTTCAAACTTAATCCCATTATCCTCGCAGGACATACTAACAGGCTTTAACTTTTGGGCAATTGCCGGAGATACCTTGTAGAGTAGATTATAAGCTGGTCCAAAATCTGCTGCCGCTAATGCTGGAACAGACATGGTAAAAACAAGGAGCAAACTGGCTACCATAGCTCCCCATTTAATCCAAATGGGCTTCTTGACCTTTTTCTTATAGTTAAGGGCTTCGTCAATGTATTTGTTGTCAAGCTCGCTCATAGCGTCGGAAAACTTCTTTGCGTTCATATAAAGACCTCTCTTTCAATTAAATATTGTTTCATCTTTTCGCGGATACGGGTCAGCCGGACAGAGACATTTTTCTCTGAAAGCCCCACAACCTCGGCTATGTCTTTGTAGCTGTCAGAAAACCAATAGCGGCGCATGAAAATAACGCGGTTTTCAGTAGTCAGCGTATCTAAAAAACTTTCAATGATACGGGCTAATTCTTTAGCTTCAATTTCTGCTTCTACTGTGTGAGTATCTGCTACATAGGTTTCAATTTCCTCCAAAGCAATCGTGTAATGGCTGCTTCGTTTGGCTGCTTCCTTTCTCCAATAAATTTTGATTGAAATGTTCCGAACGATTTTCAGAACATAGGATAAAAGTGGGTTAGGTCGTGCAGGGGGAATAGTGTTCCATACACCTAAATAAGCGTCGTTTACACATTCCTCTGCGTTCTGCCTACTTCCTACGATATGATAGGAAAGATTGTGGCAGACTGTTCCGTATTTTATATCCAACTCCCGTATGCCTTGTTCTGAACGTTCAAAAAACATTTCTATGATTTTTTCATCCTCTATCATTGCACCGCCTCCTCTCCGGCTTCACCTATATACTACGGTTTTAACGACGAATACTACATCAAATCTCAAACTTTTTCAAAAAATTATACCACACTTCGCGTGAGATTGCTTGCGTTAGCTTTCGCCGCTTCGCTGGCGGCTCTCCGGCGTTGCTCATTGTATGGGGCGGTCAGACGGAAAGAGAAACGCCCCTTTGCAATATCAAACTCCATGCAGCCTGTTTCGTGGTCTGTGTCGGTCTGGTAGCACTCGTCGGGGTACTGCTCGGCATAAGCGGCAAGCCGCTTTTTGAGGTTGGTGTTGTGGGTGCGGATATGGATAAGGGGGTCTTTCTCGTCAAACCATATATCGGTGGTCTTTTCCTGTTTGGTAAGCCCTGTTCTCATGCAAGCTCCTTTCTGCGTCCCTGTTACGCAATAGGGGTGTTTTTCGGGTGTTTTCCTCGGCTCTTGACTTGGGGAAAACTGCGTTTTTGACGATAAAAACCGCCCAAACGGGGAATGTATCGTCGGGGCGGCTGTTATCGCAAGATTTCTGTTTTTTCCGGCTCTTGACCGTCAGACGCAGAAAAACGCAGACTGTCGGCAAGTATCGTTTTCAGCAGCTTGTCGGAGAATGTTTCTGTGGCGTTGTGGTTAAAAAACAGCTCCGCAACAATGGTCTGCCCGTTTCTCTGTGTCGTGATAACTCCGTCCGGTTTGGTCGGTGGGGTGGGTGTTCCTTTCTTTTCTGTCAATAGGTTACTCCTTTCTCCGGGCGTAAAAAAGGGACTTCCCGTAGTTCGGAAAATCCCTCTATGATGTTGCTATTCTGTTTTATGGTGCGGACAGTGCGGCGGCAGCCTGCGCCTTTTTCTTCGCCCGATATTCCCGCGCTTTGATACGGTCGTACTCCCGCCTCTTTTCAAGATTTCTCGCCCGGTATTCTCTTGAATAGTTGCGGTGGTAGGCGCGGCTCTTTTCCTTTCTTGCTTCTTCGATTTCCTCACGCATTTGCCGGATTTCCTGCTCTGTCGGCTCTGCAAGCTGTGTCAGTTCATTTTCAAATCTGCCGATATGGTTAAAATATATCCCGATATGCTGAATAGCCTGTTTCGCCCTTTTCTTGTCACGCTCATGCACTTCAATCCGGCTGATAAACTCGTTGAGGATAGTCGGGGTAAGGTCGGTAAAGTCAGCGTAACGGTCTATCAGCTTTACAAACTTCTGCGCCCGTCCTCCCGCGTTCTCAAAAGCGGATAGCTGTTCCCTAAGCTGTTCAAGCTCGGCTTTCAGTGAGTAGTATTCTTCGGAATACTTCTGCGACATCTGCTCATAGCGGTCTTGCGGGATAGTCCCCAGCGCGTTGTCCTCATAAAGTTTATTCAGCACCTTGTCAATCTGTTCAAGGCGCGTCGTGATTTGCGGGATACGCTTTTGCTGTTTCTTTGTCTTGTCGGTCTGCTGCATGGCAAGGCTCTTTTTCACTAAGGCTTCAAACTCTGCCCGGTTGCTGATAGAGTATTCCGCGATTTTTTTCAGCACATCTGCTACGGTCTGCATGAGCAGATCCGCGTCCATGATGTGCGGAGAGCTGCACTTGGGATTTTTGGCTTTTCCCTTGTGGTACTCGCTGCAATAGGCAACATGGCGCTTGCCGCCGTTTCGGTAATCTATGCGAATGTGCATTTTTGCGCCGCAGTCTTTACAGAAAAGCAAGCCGGACAGAGGGTGGATTTCTCCGTCCCCGTTGGGGCGTTTGACAGGTGCGTTTTCCAAAATCCGCTGCACATTTTCAAAGTCGGTGCGGTCAATAATCGGCTCATGCACATTTTCTGTGATGTGCCACTGGCTTCTGTCTACATAGTGGTTTCGCTTATCCCGAAAATGCTTTGTAGTCTTGAAGTTGACTACATCGCCGCAATACTCCTGCCGCGTGAGGATATGGGTCAGCGTGGCTTTGTTCCACTTGTAACGGTTATCCTCGTTGAGCGTCTTATTTTTACAAGTTCCCCGCCCGCGGTCTTTCATGTAGAAAGTGGGGGTTGGGATTTGCTCCTGTGTCAGATATACGGCGATTTGGTTTCGGTTTTTCCCGTCCAAAAACAGACGGAAAATAAGGCGTACAACCTCGGCGGCTTCCTCGTCGATTATCCAAAAATCCTTGTTGTCCGGGGCTTTGATATAGCCGTAAGGGGCTTCGGTGGCAATCGGCTTTCCACTCATGCCTTTGGTCTTAATGCCCGTTTTCACTTTCTTGCTGATGTCCTTTGCGTACCACTCCGACATGATATTGATAAAGGGGGCAAACTCTAATGTGTCGGGGTTTTCGCTGTCTATGCCGTTGTTGACTGCGATAAAGCGCACATTGTTCCGCCTGAAAATCTCCATAGCGTTTCCGACTTGGAGATAGTCGCGCCCCCAGCGGGTAAGGTCTTTCATAATACACACACCGATTTTTCCGCTTTCCACATCTTCAATCATGCGGGAGTAAGCAGAACGGTCAAAAAACCTGCCGCTTTCGTCGTCGTCAATGTAGTGCCGGATATTGGTTAGGTGCTGCCCTTTGGCGTAGTTCTCCAAAAAGATTTTTTGGTTCTGTATGCTGTTGCTCTCGCCGCCGTCCCTGTCCTCGTCGCCTACGGAAAGGCGGGAGTAAAGGGCTGTGATTTTATTGTAATTGCTCATGTGCATATCCTCCTGCGTCCATAAAGTCGTTGTTTACAGTTAAGATTATGCACTCCACCTTGCTGAACCGTACTCCACTCCCTGCCGGAATTTCTTTGCATTTTTCGCTTTATAATAAACTACCATACGAAATCCAATTCCGCAACCCACTCCTACCAGTAAATCCCTCGGCAGAAAACTTGGTAGCGGATTATGGAACGCACCTCCAATCCCATTGATTGTGTCCAACACCTTCTGTAAGGTGTTATCATCTGCCTGCTGTCCATACAGCCATGAAACCTTATTCAGAACATACCCGAAGATCACATAGGGAGCACATTTCAGGGCAAGCTGCTTTTTATTTACCCCTTTTGTTTTTTCTTTGAGAGTTTTCGGAATTGACTGCAAATCTTTCACAATCCCGTCAATGACCTTGCTTATAAGCTCTGTCCCTTGTCCTTATTTTTCTCTCTGCTGCGCTCCTTATTTTTATTCTGTGCAACAATCTTCTGAAGTCCTTTCAGTTTCTGTCTGAGTGACGGACGCTGCTGTTTTTTCTCATTAACTTTGACAAATTCCTTGAATGCCTGTGCAATCACATCGGCATCCTTGCCCTTGAAAAATACAAGATACTTGGGTGGTTCCATGGTCTTATCCTTTTTTACTGCGAAATCGACATTGTATTTCCTTGCAACACGCTCAAAGGATTTAATATTGCTATCCGTAACCTCAATGGACTTTGCACCCTCTCCCTGACCGACCAGCTTTTTTACCGGGATTTTCCCATGGGAAGGCTCCTTATGCTTCTGGTGTTCCAGATACATCTTCATCGCCTTCTGTAACACGCTTGCGGTCAGTTTGGAAGTCTTGATTGCAAGAGCAATGGTTTTCTGTGTTGTTTCCTCCTGCACGGTGTACCTCCTTCCTTATCTGCACCAACTTGATTTAGGGTGGAACCAACAGCCTGTGAAGCTGTGTTTTCATTGCCATACTTACTGCTCCTCCCCTTCCTCAAGGTCTTTATCCCACCAGTTCATTTCTTCCTCATAAAAATCCTCGAATATATCAGCAGGGATATTTTCTTTCTGCTTTCTCGCTTTCATAATGTCTCTTGCTATTTTTGCCACAATTACCACAGCAATAACAGCAAGCAATAATTTCTTCACATCTTTTCTGTTCATTTTCTTTTCCTTTCCACTTCTGGACGCTGTGACCAGAAGTTGTTGCAATAAAAAAAGCAGATACGAAACCTTTCGATCTCATATCTGCCTTAACGCTGTAAATTCTTCTATATCCTTTTTTGATTAGTAGAGCTTTGCACCTGCCGGAATTGCATCATCCAACATAACCAAGTTGAGTTTTTCCTCTCCGTTTACTGTATGGACAGCGGATAAAAGCATACCACAGGAATCAATTCCCATCATACTTCTCGGTGGTAAATTTGTAATTGCAAGTAATGTCTTTCCAACCAGCTCCTCCGGTTCATAATATGCATGAATACCGGAAAGAATAACTCTGTCAGTTCCTGTTCCATCATCTAAAACAAAATGTAACAGCTTCTTGCTTTTCTTTACCGCACTACATTCTTTTACTTTTACAACACGGAAATCTGACTTGCTGAATGTATCAAAATCTACCATTTCCTCAAATAATGGTTCTGTTTCCACCTTTGGCTCAACAGGCTGCTCAGTAACCTGTTCTTCTAAATTCATATTTTCATCGCACATATTCATTTTCCTCCAGACATAATAAGCTAATGCCCATTATAGCAGAAAAGCTGTGCTTTGAGAAGAAATTCCTAACTTAAAAATCGTGTACATCTTTGCACCGATCAGATTATTTTCTACCCATACATCGTCAAGCAACAAACAATGTGATAGCACTTCCAGATCATCCATGTTTATAAGCCGCTGAACAACTGTATTTGTATTCTTCGGTATTTCATGAGCTTCCATTGCAATATCCCGCCTTGCTTCCCTGCAATATTTATACAATCCTAAGATATACTTATTTGACAGGATAAAACCAAACGCATCATTATTCCGATACATCATTTTATGCTTTTCCCATTCCTCCGGCAATGAAAAATAGCACTTTGCTGTTTCGATATAACAATCTCCGTCATAAACTGGTTTCATCTTCTTTTCCTGCCGAAGCATCTGATGATATATCTTTTCCCGGTCAAATATACTTCTTGCTCTGGTAAAATCCGGTGTTCTTCCACGCATAAAAGTATAAACATTGTTGATCACTGTTTTTCCTGCCAAAGATTTATAATTCCCTACCCTGTGAAGGTACTGCAATACCTCTGTTAGCTTCTCCTCAGAAGTAATCTCTTGGTAGTTCTCTGTATCAATCTCCATTTGTTCAAAAGTTAATGGTGTGCTTCCTTTTTTGATTTCACGCTCCATGATACGCTTGGTATCTCTCATTGATTCCATATCATTTCCTTTCCACTTCTGGACGCTGTGACCAGAAGTTATAAAACAAGCAGGTATAAAAACTTTCATTTCATACCTGCTCCTGTTCAGCAAGAAATTCTCTTTCCTGCAAGTTCCATTATGATATTGATTACTTCCCTAATGATTGCAATAATTTTTATTGCAAGGACAATCACTCCGATCATGCCGCCTATGACTGCGTCAAGTGCCAACACTCCAATGCTCCCTGCAATTCCAAAATTGCGAGGTATCAGCAGTACGAGCATCTTTTGTATGCCGAATGGAAATCCACTCATAATCCAGAATTGAAACCAGTTTACTCCGTTCTCTCCCAGACATATCCAGTAACACATATTCAGCCATACTGCAACAAATGCCAGCGGCAAAATCACCTTAAATAATACCCTTTTCATGCCATCCACCTCCATACATATCATGCTGCACTTCCTGCTGATAGAAATGATTTATCGTAGTTGGTGCATTATAAAGTGCTGTTATCATATACGCTTTGATATTTGTAATCTTTGTCGTTGTCTCTTTCATGCAACCAATCACATATTCCAGATGACTGCTGTTCAGTTTCAAGAATCTGGATTTTACAAGCTCATACGGATAATCCTCACCTGCAACTCGGATTGATTTTCTCTTTACGCACACTACTTCGCAGATTATCCCAAATAATTCGTCATAAAGTTCTTTTTCACCATAACCATCATACTTCATGTGATGATCATAATTGATATTTTCTTTAATCAGTTCTATGTATGCCTGTGCATCATCCATCGAATCAATCACATCATCTTGTGGCTTTTCTGTTGCAGATTGATTGATAGGATTGTTATAACTCTCCTCAGTATGGTTATAATTAGTCTGATTCATATAAGTCTGATTATAGTTAGTATAATTAGGGTTCGATTCTCCGACTTCTTGAGGTTCGATTTCCGAACTTCCAGAGGTTTGATTTTCTGACTTCCGAAAGTTCGATTTTCTGACTTCTTGAAGTTTGATTTTCTGACTTCCAGAAGTTCGATTTTCTGACTTCTTGAAGTTCGATTTTCCGACTTCTGTGATTTCATCAGCATTAGCAGGCTCTTTTTCGTCCATCTGCTCTGAAATTGAAGCAAAATTTTTCACATAAATTATATCCGGTTTTCCAAGTCCTCTGCGCACCTTTTCTACCAGACCAATTCCTTTTACAGAATCAAGCTCTGCCAATACCTTAACAGCTTTTTCCTTAGCGCATCCCAAATCCTCCATAATGCTGTCTATGGTATAAATGATGTATGCACGATTTTCATCGTCAAACCATTCATTTTTCATAGACAGCGACATACGATCAAGCATAAGTCCATACAATAATTTTGCATCACTGGACAGCTTCTTAAATCTCTCGTCCTTTATCAGCAGGCGTGGAACACGATAGAATGAGAACTGTTCCGCTTCTATTCCGTAATAATAGTCTAGCTGCAAAATTTCTCCCATTCTCGTCTCCTCCTTCCTACTGCGTATTTTTCCAGTTATCTAATAGCTGAAATATTATTTTTTCTATATCATCTGTGCTGTATGTATCCGGGAAATAACTGTTAATGCGTTCTGTTTTTATAACAACCTTACGCTCTACCGGCTTTTCTTTCTCCAGAAGCATACGCACCATTGGAAAGGTCAACTCTCCTTTTTTGTCACTTTCCTTCAGCATGGCACTCTGCTGTTTGGTTATGACAGCATTGGTGTCCTGTATGGCAACCAATACCCATTGCTGTGCATCCTCTGATAAAAACGAGATGTCCACCGCCTGCATAATGCCTATTTTCCCCGAATCCACCATATCAAGCAACAGTTCCGATAATCGTGAAATCCATATATATCTTTGAACAGTTTTTGCACTCTCTCCTGTAGCTCCTCCCAGTTCGTCCAGCGTAAGTCCACCTGCTCTGCTTCCCTGATGCTTCATGACTTCGTATTTCATGCGATATGCCTTCGCTTTTTCGCTTGGAAGAATATCTTCTCTTTGAATATTGCTGTCCACCATGATAATCGTGGCTTCATCGTCCGTATAATTACGAATAAACATCGGCATTGTATCAAGTCCTACAAGCTCACACGCATGTCTCCTTCGGTGTCCTGCAATAATTTCATAGCCGCCCTCAGCTCTTGGTCTTGCAATACCCGGCATCAGCACGCCATGCTCTCTGACACTCTCCACCGTCTCCTGCATCTTTTCATCGTCCAGTACCTTAAATGGGTGACCTTTGAACTCATGCAGTTCTGATAATGCAATTTCCTGTACCTGCTCTATTCCTGCCTGTGGCTGTCCATCTCCGAATAAATCATCGAAGCTGTTCAGTTTTACCTTTGCGGCACTTCCTGTTTTATTCATCTGCAAGCACCTCCTCTGTCAATGACTGATAGGCACTCGCTACTTTTCCATTTGGATCATGCTCATAAATGCTGACACCTTCAGCAGAAATCTCCGCAGCTCTTACCGACATCGGAATACTGTTTTCAAATATTCTTACCTTGCTACCATAATTCTCCACAACCAATGCACTGATGTCTTTTGCATAATTCGTTCTGTTATCAACCATAGTAAGCAGAATACCTTCAATCTCCAATTTTGGATTGATCTGCCTTTTTACCTTTCCTATGGTCTTTATAAGCTGTTCCAGACCTTTTACCGGCAGATATGCTGCCTGCACCGGAATAAGGATGCTGTCGGCACTTGCAAAGGCATTTATGGTAATCATGCCAAGGGAAGGCATACAATCAATCAGAATGTAATCATACCTTTCTTTCTGCTGTTCTATATAAGTCCGAAGCACAAGCTCCCTGCTCATGACATTTACCAGTGATACTTCCAATCCTGACAACTCTATATTGCCGGGCATAAGGTCTACACCCTCGTCGTGCTTTAGGATGCCATAATCCGGCTCCATATCTTCTTCATTGATGATATTCGCCATAATGGTTGCAAGAGATACATCCAGTTTATCCGGCTCCTGAAAGCCTAAACTTGCTGTCAGGCTTCCCTGTGCATCCGCATCTATCAGAAGCACCTTTTTCCCCTTTTTTGCAAGTCCAATACCTAGATTACTTGTTGTGGTGGTCTTTCCAACTCCACCTTTCTGGTTTCCGATTACTATAACTTTACACATGATGAAATTCCTCCAAATTCTACTATTATTCTTTTACATTGCTCTTTTTTACTTCTACATACGATCTGTAATATTTATCTGTTCCCTTGTTGGGATAGAGGTCTGACATTTCCAGAACCTCTACCTTTGGGTGTCTCTGCATGATTTTTTTGAACCATGTAATATCATTTTTTGTTCCCATCAACCGAATCTTTAACATCAATCATTTCCTCCAAACATTGCATACAAATTTTTATTGTATGTGGCATACTCCGGATAGCGAATCTGTATTGCCTGCCAGAAATATGGTGCATAGCAACAGCAGAACAAATCCTCTACTGAATATCTCCGGCACTCATCCACCTGCTCCTCTGTGTCCTGTTCATCATCCACGCTCGGTGTACCATTGCAATACAGATTAAATGCCATTCTGACAACCTTTGCACTTCCACTGGTCTGCCAGCCTTCATGCAGGCACTCCGGTTTTACACATCCAGTCTTGAAATTATAAATTCTATCCACATTTCTTCGTGTATCTTCGTTCATTCCAATGCAATAGCAAAATGCCTTGTGATATACATCTGCTTCTCTAACTTTCTGAATTTTTTCATAGTAGAATTTCTCATGTGCTTCACTGATAAAGTTAATATTTTCTTTTTCTGCTCCTAACGCTGTACTGTTCATACTGACTTCCTCCATTTTCTTATTTTGTTCCGTTGACCATAACAAAAAAGGACATTCCTCTAAAATTTCTTTTAGAAAAATGTCCTTATAGTACAAAATATGAACTTGAACTGACTCGATTTTAATTTAAAATCGTTTGTTTTAACCCTTTAAGATAGGTTATTTTGTCGTACTCCTGTCGTACCATACAAGTTGGAAGTCCGCAAACCCTTGATTTTATTGGTCTTTTTTATCCAATGACTTCATTGTCGGGAACAGTAATACGTCTCTGATCGCAGGGGAATTGGTCAGCAGCATTACCATTCTGTCGATACCAAAACCGATACCGCCCGTAGGAGGCATACCGATCTCCAGTGCGTTCATAAAGTCTTCGTCCGTTGTATTTGCTTCTTCATCGCCCTGGGAAAGCAGTTCTTCCTGTGCCTTGAAACGTGCTCTCTGGTCGATAGGGTCGTTTAATTCAGAATAAGCGTTTGCCATTTCCCAGCCGTTCATAAACAGCTCGAATCGTTCCACATAATCCGGATTTTCAGGCTTTCTCTTGGTCAGAGGAGAAATTTCTACCGGATGATCCATAACAAAAGTAGGCTGAATCAGATGAGCTTCTGCATATTCTTCGAAGAACAGGCTCAGGATATCGCCCTTCTTATGGCGCTCTTCGAATTCAATGTGATGTTCTCTTGCAACCGCTTTTGCCTCTTCATCGGAATGGATTTCATTGAAATCCACACCTGCATATTTCTTAACAGCATCCAGCATGGTGATGCGTTCAAAGGGCTTGCCCAGATCCAGAACATACTCGCCGTAAGGAATCTGTGTTGTGCCCAGAACCTCCTGCGCAACGAAACGGTACAGGTTCTCTGCCAGATCCATCATGCCGTGATAATCGGTAAATGCCTGATACAGCTCCATCAGGGTAAATTCCGGATTATGTCTGGTGTCAACACCTTCATTACGGAATACACGGCCGATTTCGTAAACGCGCTCCAGACCGCCTACGATCAGTCTCTTTAAATACAGCTCCAGGGAAATACGCAGCTTTACATCCTCATCCAACGCATTGTAATGCGTCTCGAAGGGTCTTGCAGCAGCGCCGCCGGCATTTGCAACCAGCATGGGAGTCTCCACTTCCATAAAGCCCTGTCCGTCCAGATAACGACGGATGGCGCTGATGATTCTGGAACGTTTTACAAAAGTATCCTTAACGTCCTGATTCATGATCAGGTCGACATAACGCTGACGATAACGCTGGTCAGTATTGGTCAGACCGTGGAACTTCTCAGGAAGTACCTGCAGGCTCTTGGTCAGCAACTCCACTTCGGAAGCATGTACAGAAATTTCACCGGTTTTGGTTTTGAATACTTCACCCTTTACACCGATGATATCGCCTACGTCATATTTTTTAAAATCTGCATAGGGCTCTTCCCCGATGTTGTCGCGGGCTACATACACCTGAATGCTTCCCTTTAAATCCTGAACATTGCAGAAGGATGCCTTGCCCATCACACGCTTGAACATGATTCTGCCTGCGATGCTGACGGTCTTGCCCTCCAGCTCTTCAAAGCCTTCCACAATGTCCCTGCTGTGTGCAGTCACGTCATATTTTACATGACGGAACGGATCCTTTCCGGCTTCCTGCAGTGCAGCAAGCTTCTCTCTTCTTACCTTCAGGATCTGGTTCAGATCCTGCTGCTGATTTTTCTGATTATTCTGTGCGTCTGCCACCTTACTTACTCCTTTTCCAGCTGGTCAGATCGGACCTGTCCTTAGTTGGAACGTTCAATCTCCAGCACTTTGTACTTAATCACACCTGCCTGGGTTTCTACCTCTACAATATCTCCGATCTTTGCACCAATCAGCGCTTTGCCAACCGGAGATTCGTTGGAAATTTTACCCTTTAAGCTGTTTGCTTCTGTAGAGCCGACGATTTTGTAATCCAGCTCTTCATCGTATTCCAGATCCAGGATCTTAACCTGACAGCCGATGTTGATGCGGTCTAAGTCAACCTCATCTTCTACAACAACCTCTGCATTCTTCAGGATCTTTTCCAGCTCTTCAATCCTTGCTTCGATATCGCGCTGTTCGTCCTTTGCTGCATCATATTCCGCGTTCTCGGAAAGGTCACCCTGTTCTCTTGCTTCTTTAATCTTCTGTGCTACTTCCTGACGTTTGACAACCTTCAGGTCATGCAGCTCATCTTCATATTTCCGAAGTCCCTGATAGGTAAGGATATTCTTTTTTTCTTCCATTTTGCTTTTCCTTTTACCTCATGAAAAATCTCGGGCGCAGGGATATTTTCCCGCGCCCTTTCGTTTCTTTTAATCAAATCGCATTATACCGTGCTTTCAGAGCAGTGTCAAGGTAATTTCGGGCGGAGATATAGGAGATATCGGCTCTTTTTTCCCTGATTTGCCGCCTTTTTTCGACATCAGACGTCAAATCCACATACAGGCTTCCAAATTCCGGATGTTCCTTCAAAATCCGGGCATTTACCCGAAGCTCCACAAGAACGGTTTTCCGTCCATCCGTTTCTGGTATTCTATTTACAAAACAGACTGGCAGACCGCTCTCCTCATACAGCCAGTCTGAAAAATGCTCCCACGCTGCTTCCTTCTGCCCCACCAGATACAAGCCGTTTAAATCCGCTGACACCAGTCGTAAAAAGTCCTCCTGCCAGAGACGAGACACGGGACGGATACCGTTTTCGCGTCCACGGCTCCATTGTCCCGCCGTTTCCTCTGCATCCGCAAGCAGCACCAGATTTTCTCGAAACGGCTGACCGCGCAAAATTTCTGCCGCCAGCGCTGCATCCGGCAACGGCGGCTGCCAATCCTCCCAGGCGGCTTCCAGCTCCGGCGTAAGCCAAAGCGCAGTCCCCTGCTCTTCCAAGGCGCTGCCAATCCGCTCCATCCACCAGCGCAGTCGCTTCGTGCCCTCGAGGCGGCATGGAAACAGATACAGGCTGACCCGATAGCCGCGCCACAAAAAACGTTCCAATCTCGGCGTTTCCCAGCGAAGTGCGCGGCTGCCCAAACGGGAGAACAGCGCTTCCCTGGCACGCGTCTCCAGCATAAAGTAAGCGATTTCTCTCATACACCAGTTTATGCCTCCAGCAGCAGTTTCATTCCCTCCATCAGCTCTTCCATCGTCTCCATGCTGTTGATCTGTCTGCGCAGTGCAGCCGCATGCGGCAGTCCGGTCGTGTACCACGCCAGATGCTTGCGCATTTCGCGCACAGTGATATATTCACCTTTGTAGGTACAGGACAGCTGTGCATGGCGGAGGATCATCTCGTACAACTCCCGGCGGTTCGGGCGTGCCGGAATTTCGCGGTCTTCCAGTGCTGCCAGAATTTCCCGGAAAATCCACGGGTTGCCCTGTGCGCCACGTCCGACCATAATGCCGTCGCAGCCGGTCTGCTCAAACAGCCGCAGCGCACTTGCCGCGTCCACAACATCCCCGTTCCCGATAACAGGAATTTTTACCGCCTGCTTTACCTGTGTGATGATGTCCCAATCCGCCGTTCCGGAATAATACTGCTCCCGCGTCCTGCCGTGCACCGCAACAGCCGCAGCGCCGGATTCCTGCGCGATTTTTGCCATTTCAACCGCATTGACGTGCGCATCATCGAAGCCCTTGCGAATTTTTACCGTCAGGGGCTTTTGAATCGCTTTTGCCGTTTTTTCTATAATTTTTCCCGCCAACAGGGGATTTTTCATCAGGGCACTGCCCTCGCCGTTGTTGACCACCTTCGGCACCGGACAGCCCATGTTCAGATCCATCACCGCAAACGGACGTTCTTCAATTCGTTTTGCCATCTCGCTGACGATATCCGGATCAGAGCCGAACAGCTGCAGGGAAACCGGTCCCTCGTCCGGATGAATCTGCATCAGTTCTTCGGTATTTTTGTTATGATAAAGAATCGCCTTTGCGCTGATCATTTCCGAACAGACCATTCCTGCCCCCTGCTCATGGCAGAGCAAACGAAATGGCAGGTCGCTGACACCTGCCATTGGCGCTAAAATCACAGGATTTGCAAGGCTCACGTTTCCGATCGTAAGCTGTTTCATAATCCTCCTTTTTCGGAAGCATTTTTACTTCCTGCGTTTTCCGACAGCAGAACACACCCTTCTGCTGCCCGGAACTTATTTTCCGCTGCAGTTTTTCTCGTACAGAATCCGCAGTCCATCCAGCGTCAGGGCGCTGTCGTAAATGTCGATCGTATCTGTTTCATCGGCAATAATCCGTCCCAGTCCGCCGGTCGCAACAACCTTCAGATCCGTGATACCGGTTTCTTTTTTGACCTGATTGATGATATATTCGGTCTGACCGATCTGTCCGTAAACCAGACCTGCCTGCATACTGGAAATCGTTTCCCGCGCCAGAATGGAATCTGGCTTTTTGATTTCAACCTCCGGCAGGCGTGCCGTATCCTCCCACAGCGCCTTTGCAGAAATTCGAATGCCGGGTGCGGTGATGCCGACACCGAATCTTCCGTCCTCTGTAACGAGGTCGTAGGTCGTCGCCGTTCCAAAATCCAGAACCAGCACAGGACCGCCGTACTTTTCATAAGCGGCGACTACGTCCACAATTCTGTCCGGTCCGATTTCCTTTGGATTCTCGGAGGTGATCTTGATGCCGGTTTTGATTCCGCTGCCGACGATCAACGGTTCGGTATGCAGATAGCGCACAACCGCGCCGATCAGCGCATGCATGACCTTCGGCACAACGCTCGCAATGATTGCGCCCCCGACCTTCCGGCGGTCGATCTGATTGTTCTGCAGCATCGCCAGAATCTCCGTGCCGTATTCGTCCGAAGTACGCATCGTCCGGGATGTCATCCGAAACGTCGTAACCAGTTTTTTGGACTCGTATACACCAAATGTAATATTTGTATTTCCTACATCAATTACTAAAATCATTCTTTCAACCTCTCATTTCTGCGCACGCTTGCTGCGCATGCCGAGTTTGTGTTAAATGCGCGCCGACACAAATCTCACGATTGAAAATTTATTTTTCAATCTTCTTCCTCCAGAAGTGCGGACACATCCTCACCGAGAATAAACACCCGATAATACAAAGTCAGGGATTCCAAAAGCTCCTGACGGTTTCTTTTGATTTCCGCAATCAGAAGTCCGCTCGAAATTTCATCATATAATAAATCATCGTCTGCCGCATTGGTTTCAAACGCGAGCGTTCCGTCCTCTTCAAATACGATCGTAAAAATTCCTCCCACTTCCCGGGTAAACAGCACGCAGATAATGTGCAGTTCATCCTGAACGGACTGCGGGATTTTGCTGAATCTGGGATTAAAATAATATTTCTGCTCGTAGGCGTTCGCCCCGCAGAGCACGATTTTTTCTCCCAATTTTCCTGTTTCAGACATATCCATATATTCCTCTCACTGATACTTCTCCGGCATAGACCGCTTCAACGGAACCGTCCTTTCTCCGGACAAGCAGCTCGCCGGTCTTCTCAATGCCGATTGCCGTTCCCTGCCATTCACCTTTGGGATCCAGCACCTCCACAACGCGTCCTTTATTGACAAGAAAGCTCTCGTAAAGCTCTTTTTGTCCGCTCAAATCCATTGTTTCCAGAAAGCTGTCGTAGCAATCCAAAAAATGTCTCAGCACGGACGCAAGAAGTACTTCCCGGTCCACATCGGCTCCCAACTCCAGCGCCAGAGAACCAGCTGTCTTTTTTACCTCTTCCGGAAATTCCTTCTGATTGACGTTGATTCCCGTCCCGATCACAAGGAAAAAGCTGCCGGCTACAGACTGATACATTTCCGTCAAAATTCCGCAGATTTTCTTTCCGTTTACCACCACGTCGTTCGGCCATTTGATCTTCGCATCCAGATGAAGCTCCCGTACGCCCTGCGTTACGGCGATCGCCATCAGCAGTGTAATCATCGCCACATGAGACGCTTCCGCCTGTGGGCGCAGCAAAATGCTGAAATACAGATTTTCTCCGGGCGGAGAAATCCAGCTTCTTCCCCTTCTGCCGCGTCCTGCCGTCTGTGCCTCCGCAACTGCGCACCTTCCTTCTTCTGCGCCCTGCCGTGCCCAGCCTTTGACAATCAGATTCGTTGAATCCACCGTTTCAAAGCACTGAACCTTTTCCCAAAACCGACAGCCTGCAAGGAGGCTGTCCAGCTTCTTTTGATCCAACATGAACTTTTCTCCTTTTCAGCAGCAGAATACTTTGTGCCCGTCCTATTGCCAGACACCGAAGCAAACGCTGCTGTCCTTCCGTTATGCCTCTGTCGGATTTTTCCAGCCCAGCGTCGCTGCCATCACTGCCTTAATGGTGTGCATGCGGTTTTCTGCCTCGTCGAATACAACCGATGCGTCGGATTCAAAGACTTCATCCGTTACTTCCATCTCATAGATACCGAAGCGCTCTCCGATTTCTCTGCCGATCTGGGTGTTGCGGTCATGGTATGCAGGCAGGCAGTGCATGAAAATCGCATTCCCGGCATTCTGCATCACTTTGCGGTTTACCTGATAAGGCATCAGGTCTTCGATACGCTCCATCCATACCGCATCCGGCTCGCCCATCGAAACCCATACGTCGGTGCAGATGACGTCCGCATTCTTTGTTCCATTCTCTACGTCCTCGGTCAGCGTAATGCTGCCGCCGGTCTGCTTTGCAATTTCCTGACACTGCTCAACCAGAGCCTTGTCCGGGAAATAACGGGACGGAGCGCAGGCGGTAAAGTGCATGCCCATCTTCGCGCATACGACCATGTAGGAATTGCCCATGTTGTAGCGAGCGTCTCCCATATAAACCAGATTCACGCCTTTCAGCTTTCCAAGATGCTCGCGAATCGTCAAAAGGTCCGCCAGCATCTGGGTCGGATGGAACTCATTGGTCAGACCGTTCCATACCGGAACGCCTGCATATTTTGCAAGCTCTTCTACGATTTCCTGTCCGTAACCGCGGTATTCGATTCCTTCAAACATCCGTCCCAGAACGCGTGCGGTGTCACGGATGCTCTCTTTTTTGCCGATCTGGGAGCTGGACGGATCAAGGTAGGTACATCCCATGCCAAGATCGTGTGCAGCGACCTCAAAGGAGCTGCGGGTTCTCGTGCTGGTCTTTTCAAAAATCAGTGCCACATTTTTGCCCCGTAAGGTATCGACCGGAATGCCTGCTTTTTTGAGGCGTTTCAGCTCCGCTGCAAGGTCGATTAAATAATTGATTTCCTCCGGCGTATAATCCAGTAATTTCAAAAAATGACGTCCTGTCAGATCCATGATGTATCCTCCTCTTCATAGAATCCTGCGCTGCAGGATTTGTTTCCTGATAAAAAAGAATGTGCCTTGGCACATTCTCGCGCCGAGGCGCGGTTGCTTCGGCAACCATCTACCCCTGCGCCGAGTGCGCATCCTCGTAGCGCGTTTTTATTTCATAGGACGCATTTTCCTATGAAATGATGTCGGGGTCAAAAGCCCCCGACCTTGATGCCTACGGATTGTTCCGTGCTGCGCACTCCCACAATCCTGCCCGATAGTCGCATATCGTGGGATTATCATCCCACTTTTATGCTCCTATCGGGGCGGGTCACAAGGTCTTTCACCCACCTATGAGCAAGCTCATGTGGGCTTAGACCTTTTGACCCTGGCATCATAAAATAAAAAACCGTACATCCATTATAGAATGTACGGTCCTTTTTTGTAAAGATGAAATACGCTGTCAGGCAGCGGATAGCATCGAAGATGGTACGTGTGAGCTTATTTGTCGCTTAAAAGCTCCTTCGCACTGGTCAGCAGTCCCGCCATGTTCTGAATTTCGGACGGGATGATAATCTTTGTAGACTTGCCGTCCGCAACCTTTTCCAGAGCCTCCAGACTCTTTAAACGAAGTACAGAATCATCCGCTCCTGCATCCTTGATGAAACGCAGACCGTTTGCAGTCGCCTGCTGAACTTTCAGGATTGCTTCCGCTTCACCTTCTGCCTCACGGATCATCTTTTCTTTCTCTGCTTCTGCGCGCAGGATTGCAGACTGTTTTTCTGCCTCTGCTTCCAGAATTGCGGATTCCTTTTTACCTTCTGCTACCAGGATGGTAGATTTCTTTTCACCTTCGGCACGCAGGATCGCTTCACGGCGTTCACGCTCTGCCTTCATCTGCTTCTCCATCGCATCCTGAATTGCTGCGGGAGGAATAATGTTCTTTAATTCGACACGGTTTACCTTGATGCCCCAGGGATCAGTTGCGATATCCAGGGATGCACGCATCTTGGCATTGATCGTTTCACGGGAGGTCAGGGTCTGATCCAGTTCCAGGTCTCCGATGATGTTACGCAGGGTTGTCGCGGTCAGGTTTTCAATCGCCATGATCGGATTTTCAACTCCGTAGGTAAACAGCTTGGGATCTGTGATCTGGAAAAAGACAACGGTATCGATCCGCATCGTAACGTTATCCTTTGTGATAACGGGCTGAGGCGGGAAATCCGCTACCTGTTCCTTTAACAGTACACGCTTTGCAACCTTATCGACAATCGGCACTTTAAAGTGAAGGCCAACGCTCCAGGTATCCTGATATGCGCCGAGACGTTCTACGACATAAGCCTGCGCCTGCGGTACGATCTTGATGCAGGACGCTACAATTGCAATTGCCAGAATTAAAATAATAAGTATTACCAATCCACCTATCATAATTACCCTCATTTCCGCGGTCTTACCGCATGTTGTCAACAGTCTCTCTGCTGTTTGTTACAGGTTGTTCTTCTGTTTCGATCTCGTCCGGGACAACGATCAGCTTCACGCCGTCGATCTTTTTTACAATGACGACGGTACCCTCTTCAATCGTCCCCTCAGTTTCCTGAGATCTCGCTGACCACTCCATGCCTTTGAGCGTAACCTGTCCGCAGCTGTGCAGGTTATCAATCCTGCCGGTCACGATACCGCGTTCCCCAAGCACGCTGTCCACATTGGTCTTCGCCCTTCCAACATTGAAATAGCGCATGGCAACCGGTCTTGTAAAAACAAGCATCAGCACGGACACTACCAAAAACAGGATGACCTGCACCAGAACCGGCGCACCACAGGCAGCTGCAATCGTCGCAACAAGAGCTCCGGCTGCAAACCAGATTGTCGTCAGCCCCATCGTCGCAAGCTCAATCAGCACAAGTAAAATCAACAGAGCCAGCCAGGCAAATACTTCCGTCATGTAACTCCTCCTTTCCTGTGACTTATGACTATCATACTACAAAAATCATGCCCCGTCTACCAAAATACATGATGTCCGATCACAATACCTTCCCTGCTTCCTGCCCGCCTAAAATGCGTCGCTATTCCAACCGGGGTGCTTCCCGCCATCGCTTCCTGTGCCGCCTGCAGGCAGCTTGCCTTGATCTTTCCACTTGCGACAACGCGTCCAACCTGTCCGCTTCCCGCCGGTGTAAACTGTCCCGAAGCATAGATAACTCCCTTGACCGTATTCGGATAAGCGCCGCTTCTGACCCGGTTCATCACGACTGCGCCGACAGCCACCTGTCCTTCGTAGGGCTCTTCTCCCGCTTCACACTGAATGAGCGCCGCCAAAAGCACGCTGTCGTCCGCTGCCAGTGCAGCAGCCTTGTTCGCTTCCTTTTCCGCCTGCGCTGCCTTTTCCTGTTTCTGTTTCTGTGCGGCAGCTTCTTTTTCCGCCTGCAGTATCGCCGTTTCCGCTTCCTCGCGCGCTTTTACCTGCTCAACCGTCTCTCCGTAATCGATTTCAAAATCAACCTGGACATATTCCGAAGACACATATCCGGTCTTTCCGCCGTAATTGACCGCAACCCAGTCCGCCGTGATTTCCTGATCCTCGCTGAAACGGATCTGCTCTTCATCCACGACCTCATACTTTGCACCTTCTTCCAGCAGATCATAAATCGCAGCATCTCCTGAAGGTTCTTTCCGGATTCTCAAAGCTCCTGTTTTGGTCGTTGCCACAATCCGTCCCGCGTCTTTTGCCTCTTTCCGCGCTTCTTCCCCAAACAGCAGATAATCGTTGTTCGCCCAGCCGGTCAGTTCGCCGGACTCAAGCTTTGTCCAGCCGTCCTTTTGTTCCAGCACTGTACCACCACAGTCTGCATACAAATACCCTGCAAGCTCTGCCTCGCTGTCCGGTTCCGTCCTGACGTTCAATACATTCTGGACGCTCGTCATCACGATCGTTCCGGTCAGGTCGTCCATTTTCGTTCCATCGCCGGACGAAGCTTTGGTTTTGCTGTCCGCACTGTCGGACGCTACATCCGTTTCCTGCCCGCCGGCTGCGCCGGTCGCTGTATCTGCCGCATCATTTTGGGATGCTGCGTTCTGACTGACCTGTTCCTTATCCGCTCCTGTCAGCCACGCCTCCACGCCAACGCCCTTGTGCCAATGCGCGCTTTTGCTCGATTCTGCCTCTGCCTGCAGACTGCTTCCGGCCGTCCACAAAAAGACGACTCCCAGCGCTGCAGCCCGCAGCCAGTGCTTCCCCCTTTTCTCACATTTTCTGCTCCAGCCCATAAATCGATGATCCTTTCTATCCCCTCATATCCGCAGACAGTAACGATAGCTGAACCTCCATTGATTTTCCGCGCCTTCAGCGCTTCCAAAATCGGCTCATCAAATGTTACAATTATATTACATGATTAGCGTCATCATATCAAATCCGTCAATTACTGTCAAGTGTGCGCCCTGCGAGGATTCTATTGTCATGAATACAAAAAAGGCGTGTGAAAAACAATCCTTTTCCACATGCCTTTTTTCGCTCTTTTTCTGTCAGAAACAATGGATTCTTATCATCTTCTGACGATTCCCTTACAATGCTGTTGGGACAAATGCCCCGGCTATGATACTGTTTTAGTAAAAAACGTGATGTCCGATTACCTGTCCGGAACGACCGTTATTTCTTCTGAAAAACAGCTTGCCGCCGACCGGCTGTGCACCGGCTAATGCTTCGATTGCTGCCTGATAGCAGGCTGCATCTGCCTTGTCACTGCTCAGTGCCCTCTGCAGCGAACCGTTTCTAACAGGGGAAAACTGTCCTTTTGCGTAAACAACCTCGGTGATCGTATTGGGCTGCGATGCACTCTTGACGCGGTTCATGATGACATTGCCTACCGCAACCTTACCAACGTAGGATTCACTGCCTGCTTCACAGTAAATAATATTTGCAAGCAGTTTTAATTCCTCTGCGGATATCGCTGCGGTCTGCGCCGCCTGGGCAGCCAAAGCTGCCTGCTGAGCCTCCGCTTCAAGCTGCGCTGCTTCCTCGGCTGCTGCCTTTGCCTGCGCCTCCGCTTCGAGCCGCGCTGCTTCCTCGGCTGCCTTTGCCTGCGCCTCCGCTTCGAGCCGTGCTGCTTCCTCGGCTGCCTTTGCCTGCGCCTCTGCTTCAAGCTGCGCTGCTTCCTCGGCTGCTGCCTTTGCCTGCGCCTCCGCTTCGAGCCGCGCTGCTTCCTCGGCTGCTGCCTTTGCCTGCACCTCCGCTTCGAGCCGTGCTGCTTCCTCGGCTGCCTGTACTTCTTCTATCTCATTCTGTGCTGCTTCACTCGCCTCTGCCTGTAAAGCTGCTGTTTCATCCTGCTGTACTTCTTCCTCTGCAAAGAATTCATCTTCGGATGCTGTTGCTCCTGTCCGTTCAGCGATCACCTGCTCATTGGCTGCAACAGCCTCTTCGTTGGAAATCTCTGTCTCGACCAGATTTTCAGCCGGTACCCATCCTGCAATTTCTCCCGCCTGGATCTGCACCCAGTCGTTGTACTTTGCAAGGATCGCCACATGACCGTCCTCCATGACCTGACCAACCACCGCAGACGCTGTATTTGCTTCTGCATGAATGTCCAGCATGTCTTTCGCATCAATGACACCGATACCACTTGCCATAGCGGTTGTCGTATATGCACCCATCATCATAACAGATGTTAAAATGCCGACTGCACTACGAAACAACTTTCTGCCTTTTCCGTTCATTCTTACCTCCATAAATCTTACTCTGCTTCCCCAGCCATTCTGCCGGTGAAATTCAGGAGCTTTTGTGGGACGCTCCTTGTTACAGAGCTGTTTCAATTGTTACAAACTTATTAACAATTGTTACGCATGATATGATAGCAATATTACAATCAAATGTCAAGTCGTTCGCCCGGAACCACAAATTTCCGTTAGTTCCCCACAAAGGTTTTTCTTCTATTGTGATATTTTTACAACAAACCTCCGAAATCATCGCCTTTTTCTTACTATTTTTCAAAGTTTTCAACAAATACCGCTTTAACATAGTAAATTCTCTTTTCATAAAAAGGACAGCCATTTTCTGCGGTTTTTTCGATTTTTTATCAAAAAAAGAAGACCTGACGGGATTATTTTTTCCATCAGATCTTCCTTTATTCCTGTTTTTAACATTTTTGTAACAAACTATTTTACAGGCTTCTGGACTTTTCCACCGCAGTGATGACCGCATCGGTCACTGCGCCGCGGAAGCCTTTTTCCTCTAAAACGCGTACCGCCTGAATCGTGGAGCCTGCCGGGGAGCAGACCATATCCTTTAACTCTCCCGGATGCTTTCCGGTCTCAAGCATCAGCTTCGCGCTGCCGAGCACAGCCTGTGCAGCGCATTCATATGCCTGGCTGCGCGGCATGCCTTCCGCAACTGCACCGTCCGCCATCGCTTCGATCAGCATAAAAATCCAGGCAGGCGCACAGCCGCTGACGCCGGTCAGCACATCCATCAGGCGTTCCGGAAGCTCAACCGTCTTGCCGAAACTGTCCAGGACAGCCGCCGTTTTTTCTTTCATCTCAGGAGTTACCCTGCTGCCATAGCAGACTCCGGTACAGCCTTCCCCGACCAGTGCCGGCGTATTGGGCATCGCACGCACAAACGGAAGCGGCGCGCAGAACTGCTCTTCCAGCCACGCAAGGCTTTTGCCTGCCGCAATGCTCAGAATCGTCTTACCGGTCAGGTCAATGTCGCTAATCTGTCCGATCACTTTCTCCAGAAACTGCGGCTTTACGGCAAGAATCAAAAGCTCTGCCTGCCGCGCGGTTTCCAGGTTATCGCCTGTCACCGTGATGCCAAACATTTCATGCACTTTGCTTTCCGTCTCCGCCGTTTTTGCAGAACCGTAAATTTCCTCCGGCACAGCCAGGTGATTTCTCAAAACTCCTCCAATCATCGCCTGCGCCATATTTCCAAGTCCGATAAAACCGATTTTCATCTGTGCCTCTCATTTCTGCGCACGCTTTTTGCGCATGTCGAGTTTGTGTCAAGTGCGCGCAGACACAAATCCCGAGCTTGAAAAATGTTATTTTTCAAGCTTCGACTTTCTTTCAAATCGCCCTCTGCCGATGCGCTTCATACATCAGAATCGAAGACGCCACCGCTGCATTTAACGACTCCACTTTGCCCTCCATCGGAATCCGGATATAACAGTCCGCAAGCTCTGCAGTCTCTTCCCGCAGGCCGTTGCCCTCGTTACCGATCAGAAATGCCGTCCCCTTTGTGTAATTCTGACAGGCATAGGAATTTTTCCCGCGCAGATGCGCCGCGTATACGCTGACACCCGCCCGCTGTACCTGATGAACCGCCGCCGCAAAATCGTCCGCATAATAAAACGGAACGCGGTAGATGCTGCCCATCGTTGAACGGATAACCTTCGGGTTGTACAAATCGACTGTATCCCGGCTCATGATAATCCCGGAAACGCCTGCGCCCTCACCGGTTCGCAGCATCGTACCGAGGTTGCCGGGGTCCTGTATATTTTCCAGAAGCAGAAACAGCGGTGCTTTGTCCCGCAGCATTTCTTCTATATTATAGTGAAACTGTTTCAGCACGCATAAAACACCCTGTGGCGTGCAGGTATCCGATATTTTAGAAAAAACGCTGTCGGAAACGACTTCGTAGCCAACCTCTTCCAGATGCTCCCTGCAGCTGCACTTTTCCAGAAAGGATTCCGAAACATAGACCTCCTGCAGCTGCTCTCTCGGTGCTTCCAGAAACATCTTCACACCCTCTGCCAGAAAAACGTCCTCCGTTCTGCGCAGCTTCGACTTTTGATTCAATTGTACCAGCCTTTTGATCCGGCTGTTGGATGCTGCAGTAATCATGCAGGTTCCTCCGTTGATCTTTATGAAAACGCACAACGGCCACACACGTTTCGTGTGCAGCCGCCCCTTTGCGTCCTGTATCGTCAGGTGGCCAGCGCTTTGCTGACCTGATAATGATATTCGGGAATCTCTTTCTGCATCGCAAGCGCTTCCTCGATATCATAGTCTACAAATTCGCCGTGTTTGTAAGCCACAACACGGTTCGAGCTGCCTGCGCAGAGGATGTCTGCCGCATAAGCGCCCATGATAGAAGCATAATAACGATCCAGACAGGTCGGGCTGCCGCCTCGCTGCATGTACCCCAGGATGGTTGCTCTGGTTTCCACACCCGTTGCTGCTTCAATTCTCTTCGCCATGGAAGTAGAATGACCGATACCTTCTGCATTGATGATCAGATGGTGCGTTTTGCCCTTTTTCCGGTTGTTGATAATATTGTTAATCAGCTGCTGCTCGTCATAGTCGTACTTTTCGGGAAGAAGGATATCCTCCGCGCCGGTGCCGACGCCGCACCACAGTGCGATATAACCGGCATTTCTGCCCATTACCTCGATAATACTGCAGCGTTCATGTGAAGATGAAGTATCCCTTACCTTATCGATTGCCTGCATCGCGGTATTGACTGCCGTGTCGAAACCGATCGTATATTCGGTACATGCAATATCCAGATCGATCGTGCCCGGCAGACCGATCGTATTGATCCCAAGTCTGGACATCGCCTGCGCACCTCTGTAAGAGCCGTCGCCGCCAATAACAACCAGACCGTCGATGCCGTGTCTGCGGCAGATCTCCGCGCCCTTTTTCTGTCCGGCTTCGGTCTTAAATTCCAGACAACGTGCGGTTCCCAGAATCGTACCGCCCTTCTGGATGGTATCCGAAACGCTGCGGGCATCCATATCTATGATTTCTTCATTTAACAGGCCCTGATAGCCTTTTTTTATGCCTTTTACTTTGACGCCGTTGCAAATCGCTTTCCGAACAACCGCACGGATTGCCGCATTCATACCCGGCGCATCTCCGCCGCTTGTAAGAACTCCAATTGTCTTTATCTTAGCTGCCATTGTTCCTCCTGTCTGCCGCTGCGGGCTGGACTTCAATCTTAAGATTTCAAAATCCGTAAAACCATTTTTTATTTTAATCGAAACGGGCTTTCTTTTCAATGGTTTTGTGAAACTTACATCAGCTTTACGTTTTCTTCTCCAAACAACTCTTCCAGCTGCTTTAAAAGCGCCTCGTCCCCATGAACGGTCTGATTCGCCCCAAGCTGCTTCATCGCGCGCGGATTTTCCACATAAATCACCACGGTATCCTTGCCGTCAGAAGCTGCGATTGCCGAAAGCAGCTTTTTTTCCTGCTGCTGATAGGCTTCCATCGTCGGAAACTTAATCCAGAGCTTTTTGGGGATTTCGTCAAACGTCTGCACGGATTCACAGATCAGCTTCGCGTCTTTGTCCTCCTCTGCGGAAACGCGCCCCCGCAGGAGAACCTTTTCATCCTCCATCAGCTTGCTGCCGTACTGCTCATAGGTTTTCGGGAAAACGATAACTTCAATCGTTCCAACCAGATCCTCCACCTGTAAAAACGCCATCACCTTATCGTTTTTGGTATATTTGATCTTCTTTTCCTCGATAATTCCGCCGATAACCGCCTTTGCTCCGTCCTGAATATGGACGCTGTTTGTCTCCTCATCCAGCATAAAATCTGCTGTCGTATTAGAAATATTCCTGCGCCAGAGCTGCTCGTATTCCTGCAGCGGATGCCCGCTGACATATACACCGAGCACTTCTTTTTCAAAGGTCAGAAGAATTTCCTTCGAATATTCCCCGACATCCGGGAAGCGGATTTCATAGTTTTTCTTTTCCGACTCGTCCACCAGATCGAATAAGGAAAGCTGTCCCGCCATATTATTTTTCCGATTCTGCTGATTCTGATCCATCAGCTGCACAAATACGCTCATAAACTGCTTGCGTGTTCCCTCAAGGCTGTCGAATGCACCCGCTTTGATAAAGTTTTCCACGTTGCGCTTATTGACTTCCGTATCGGACATTCTGGATAGAAAATCCTGCAGGTTTTTGAACACGCCCCGCTGCTTCCGCTCTGCGATCACCGCGTCCGCAACCGGATGTCCTACACCCTTGATCGCAGTCAGTCCGTACCGGATTGATTTTCCCGATACCGAAAATCCCGGCTCTCCCTCGTTGATATCCGGCGGCAGAATCGCGATTCCCATCTGGCGGCAGACCAGAATGTATTCCGCCACTTTTCCGGGGTTATCGATTACAGAAGTCATTAGGGACGCCATAAATTCCACCGGATAATAATATTTCAGGTAAGCCGTCTGGTAAGCGACAACCGCGTAGCATGCAGCGTGGGACTTGTTGAACGCGTATTTTGCAAAATCCATCATTTCCGCGTAAATTTCCAGACCGACCTTTTCCGGAATGCCCCGGGCCACACAGCCGGGCACGCCCTCTTCGGGATTGCCGTAAACGAAATTCGCCCGTTCTTTTTCCATGACAGACTGCTTTTTCTTGCTCATCGCACGACGAACCAGGTCGCTTCGTCCCATCGTGTAGCCGCCAAGGTCGCGCACAATCTGCATAACCTGCTCCTGATACACGATACAGCCGTAGGTCGGAGACAGGATCGGTTCCAGCTCCGGACAGGAATAGGTGATTTCGTCATGATTGTTTTTTCCTTTAATATATTTTGGAATAAAGTCCATCGGCCCGGGACGGTACAGGGAAATACCCGCGATGATATCCTCCAGGTTCTGGGGCTTTAGCTCCTTCATGAAGCTTTTCATCCCGCCGCTTTCCAGCTGGAACACGCCGTCCGTCCTGCCGGTGCAGAGCGAATCCAGCACTTTTTTATCGTTATAATCCAGATGCTCCATATCGAGCTTCACACCGGTGTCATGCTCAATCATCTTGACCGCGTGGTCGATTACTGTCAGGGTTCGAAGCCCCAGAAAGTCCATTTTTAACAGTCCGAGCTCCTCCAGCGTCGTCATCGTAAACTGCGTTGTGATCGAACCATCCGACCCTCGTGAAAGCGGTACAAAATGATCTGCCGCCTCCGGACAGATCACAACCCCTGCTGCGTGCATCGAGGTGTGGCGCGGCAATCCCTCCAGCCGTTTACTCATATCAATCAACACGTGCACCTGTTCATCGCTCTCGTAGAGCTTACGCAGCTCTGCATTCATTGACAGTGCCTTATCAATCGTCATGTTCAGCTCGTTCGGGATCATTTTTGCAATCGAATCCACAAAGGAATACGGCAGATCCATGACACGCCCGACGTCGCGGATGACACCCTTTGCCGCCAGCGTACCGAATGTGACAATCTGCACAACCTTTTCTTTTCCATATTTGCGTCCGACATAATCGATGACCTCCTGTCTGCGTTCATAACAGAAGTCGATATCGATATCCGGCATGGAAACTCGTTCCGGGTTCAGGAAACGCTCAAACAGCAGGCTATAACGGATCGGATCAATATTCGTGATATGCAGGCAGTAGGAAACGATGCTTCCAGCTGCACTTCCACGTCCAGGTCCTACCGGAATACCGTTTTCTCTGGCATAGTTGATAAAATCCCACACGATCAGGAAATAGTCCACATATCCCATGCGCTTGATAATACCCAGCTCGTATTCCAGACGCTTCTGCAACGTGCCGTCGTCCTCCGGATAGCGCTCTTTCATGCCGTCAGTGCACAGCTTGTTCAGATATCCCCAGGAATCATAGCCCTCCGGCACATCAAAATGCGGCAGCTTCGTCTTACCAAACTCGATTTCCACATGACAGCGGTCTGCAATTCGCTGTGTATTTTCCACTGCCTCCCACGCATAGGGAAACAGTCCCTTCATCTCTTCTTCGCTTTTGACGAAATACTGACCGCCCTCGTAACGCATCCGGTTTTCGTCGGAAAGCTTTTTGCCGGTCTGGATACACAGAAGGATATCGTGGGGCTTTGCGTCCTCCGCATAGGTGTAGTGCACGTCGTTCGTGCATACTAACGGAATGTCCAGTTCTCGCGACATCTGTAAAAGCGCCATGTTTACGGTCTGCTGCTCCGGAATCCCATGATCCTGCAGTTCCAGAAAATAATTATCCTTCCCAAAAATCGACTGATACTTTAATGCGCATTTTTTTGCTTCCTCCGGCAGTCCTTTCTGGATATAGCGCGGCACTTCACCTGCAAGGCACGCAGACAGCGCGATAATTCCCTCGTGAAATTCCTCCAGAACCTCCATATCGACACGCGGCTTGTAATAGTACCCCTCCGTAAAACCGCGGCTGACGATTTTGCTCAGATTCGCGTAACCAGTATTATTTTCCGCCAGAAGCACCAGATGGTAATACCGGTCATCCCCGCCGGTAATCTCCCGGTCAAAACGGGAATTGGGCGCAACATAGACCTCACAGCCCAAAATCGGATTGATACCCTCTGCCCGCGCCGCACGGTAAAAATCGATCACACCGTACATTGCGCCATGGTCGGTAATCGCCGCAGCCGTCATGCCCAGCTCCTTGACTCGTTTTACATATTCTTTGATTTTATTGGAACCGTCCAGCAGGCTGTACTCTGTATGGACGTGCAAATGTGCAAATGCCATATTTTTGTAATTTCCTATTCTTGTTCTGTCTGAGTTTCCTTTGCTGTCCCATCGGGCGCAGAGAAGTCGAAGGCAGGGCTTTCTGTCCCGTTTTCTGACTTTTGCCCGCTCTTTGTCACAGACTTCGTGCCGATGCTGCCTGTCCGGTCGGATGCTGCCGCATTGTTTTCACTGATGCTGTCTGCTTCCCGTTCAGATACAGCGCTGTTTTGACTGACTGCGTTTTGTCCGGACACATCACCGCTTTCATGAACCTCTTTTACGCTGCCTTCTCCGCTGTCTGTCAGTACAAGTCTGTCGTTTTCCACTTTCCATGTCTCGTACCAGCTTCCTTCCGCGTCCGAAAGGTTGACATGAATCCTATCGTTTTCCCCGGATAAAATCTGTATTTTCCCGGAATCTGATCCAACCTGCCGCAGGATACTCTTTAACACTGCTTTGCCGTTTTTATACTGTAACAGCTCTTTTTCACGGATTTCTTCTAATCGATACTCTGTCAGTGTGCGCAGGCTGATGTCATAATATCCCGGCGCGGCTTCTGTCCCGGCAGTCCATGCCATCAGATCGCCGTCATCATCCAGCTCAAAGTGCCCCATCTGTTTTAACAGGCGCACTGCTCCTTGCTCCTGCACGCCAAACAGCATGTCGCTGACGCCGGACACTTCGTAGCCACGATACAGCACAAAGGCGCTTCCCAGCTTTTCCAGCTCCTTAAAGGCAAAATTCTCTTCTTCCAAAACTGCGCCGTCCGCGCCGACAAACCACAGGTCGCATACCGGCGCGCCGAATGTCCCGTCGTATCTGCCGATCGCCGCAAACGTTTCTTTTTTGCCGTCCCCATCGTAATCCGCCGTCTCTGCAAAACACAGCGCATCGTCCGGGTACTCCTGTACCTCCAGAATCTGTGCAACCGCCTGACCGACCGCCGCGCGGGCTGTTTTCTGCACTTTATTCAACCGGTTTTTCGTAAATTCGTTTGGAATATCCTCCAGGCTCTCCAGTGCTTCTTCCTGCTCCAATCTCGACGGGAAGAAAAATCCATCCCCGCTGATCGTCTCCGATGCTTTGGTCAGCTTTCCCTGATCCAGGCTGCTGATACACCAGCTGTACTTCGCAACCGCATGATCAATTCCTTCTTTCTGTCCGACCGACTGCCCGGCTTCTCTGCAGCGATAGGCGATTTTATCCTCTCCAATTGCATAAAACCAATAGGTATATTCTGTATTTTCATCCGTCTGCGTGTAGAACTGCTCTTCCAGCGCTTCCTTCCACGCCTGTGCCTCTTCATCCGAATCCTCTGCAGACACATACGCCAAATATTCCGACGCTGTCAGCTCCCGATACGAACGCTCTGCAAATCCGTCCGCTGTTCTTTCATAATAAACAGGAACCGTCTCTTCTGCACTGTCCCATTCCGAAACCAGCGGATCGTACACAGTCTTCTCCGCAGGATAAAACGTACAAACGCCGTCCTTTGTCGCTTCGATCGTCTCGGCATCCTCCAGAAGCTTTTCGCACTTTTGATCTTTTACTGTCCAGACAGCCGCCTGTTTTTTGCCGGAGACTTCCGTTTCCAGAATAACAAACGGATTCCCAATTCCCGTCACCTGCTGCAGTCCGGTCACGACGATTCCTTTTTCCAGAAGCCTTGCCGACTCGCCGTCATAATACCAGAGATCGCCGGAAATCCGCCCGCGCGCTGTCAACGGCGTGCTCTCAAACATCAGCAGAAAGCTTTCATTTGCATTGCTGTCATACTTCGCCATGTTCTGCAGGCAAAGCGTCTTGTCACCGTACTCCTTCTGCGAAAGAACTGTTGTCAGCGCTGTGTTTTCTGCGCGGCTTAAGCGGTCGTGTCCCGCCAGCTTACCGGTAAACGCATCCGATTTCTGCGCGTATGCTTCATAAACGGAGTCGGTCACTTCCGTCATCAGGGCCGGAATTTGAGGAGCTGTTGCTGCCGCAGATTCTGTAGCGGTGTCGGTCTGCGTTTCGCCGGCCGCAGGCATCTCGCTGTCTGCTGTTGCCGCGGTATCGCCGTGCTGCGCTTCGCCGCCGGTCGCTGTTATGCCGTCCTGTGTCCCACCATCGGTCGCAGCGGTGCTATCCTGCACCTCATCATCGTTCGCTGCAGCGGTACCGGTTCCTGTACTGACATTCTGTATTTCGCCTGCTTCAGACGTCTCGCCATCTGCTGTTGCCGCAGCATCGCTATCCTGCGCCATAGCGTCTGTTGTTTCCCCTTCCCAAAAGCTCTTTCCGGCTTGCTGCGCTCGCGCTGCATATTCACTGATATTCGGCGTGCAGCCTGAAAACAGCATCGTTGCTGCCATCAGACATGCTGCTGTCACCTGTTTTCTTTTCATAAATTAAATCCTTTCGTTTGCCATAGGCGGAAACCCACTACCTTCAGGTGGTGGGAGGAGCCTTGTGAATCTTTCGCCATTAACCCTGACTTTCAATATACTTTTGTATAGTCGCTGACGATACTTCTCCAATACTGCAAGCAAAGTATCCGTCTGACCAAAATATCCTTTTCTTCCAATACTGTTTAGACAGAAACGAACCATACTTTTGCCATAGGTAATATGTTGTTTCTTGTTTTACAATCTTAACAATGTCGCAAACCCTATCAGTCGTATCATAACTTATTAAGAAATGCATGTGGTCTTTGTCTGCTTCCATAGCGATTATTTCGTAGCCACGAGTATTAGCTATATCAAAAATCTTTTACTTAACATCGTCGGCAATAGAACCTTTTAGTAGTTTCTTACGATATTTAGTTAACAAGAACTATATGTACTTTTAGACTGTATTTTCGTCTGTTATGACGATTATATCTATTGTCCATAGCCTGCCTCTGATAATTATTGACACTCACTAACCATTATTATATACTATATCTAGTGAAATATCAATGAAGGGAGTACATCTATGGAACAGATGACTATAACAGCAAAAGTTCAAATAGTCGCTACTGATGCAGATAAAGTTTTGCTTGATGAAACTATGTCTGTTTATCGTGATGCCTGTAATTATGTTTCAGACTATGTATTCCAAACTCATGATTTAAAGCAGTTTTCACTGAATAAAGTTTTGTATTCTACTCTAAGAGAAAAATTTGGTCTGAAATCGCAAATGGCTCAGTCCGTTTTGAAAACGGTCATTGCAAGATATAGAACTATTCTCGAAAATCATAATAAATGGATACGACCAACCTTCAAGAAACCTCAGTATGATTTAGTTTGGAACAGAGATTATTCTTTAACGCAAAACTGTTTTTCTGTGAATACGCTGAGTGGTCGTGTGAAACTTCCATATTTCGCTGAAGGTATGTCTAAATATTTTGACCACACAATCTATAGGTTTGGTACTGCTAAGCTCACAAACAAACATGGTAAATATTATCTTCACATACCAGTAACTTATGATGTCGAAGAAAGTAATATTTCTGACATTTGTAATGTCGTAGGCATTGACAGAGGAATTAACTTCGTTGTTGCAACCTATGACAGTCATCACAAGTCTGGATTTGTTAGTGGTAAAGCTATTAAACAGAAACGTGCTAACTATTCCAAGCTTCGTAAAAAACTCCAAATGCGACATACGCCATCTTCAAGGCGAAGACTAAAAGCTATCGGTCAGCGAGAAAACCGTTGGATGCAGGATATTAACCATCAGGTATCGAAGGCACTCGTTGAAAATAACCCGAAGCACACTCTCTTTGTACTGGAAGATTTGTCAGGCATTCGTAATGTTACAGAACGTGTTAAAACAAAAGACCGTTATATTTCTGTGTCGTGGTCGTTCTATGATTTAGAACAGAAACTAATTTACAAGGCAAAGCAGAATCAATCTTCTGTAATTAAGGTAGACCCTCGTTATACGAGTCAATGTTGTCCTGCTTGTGGGCATACGGAAAAGTCTAACCGTAACAAGAAAATACATTTGTTTACTTGTAAAAACTGCGGTTACAAATCTAATGATGACCGTATAGGAGCAATGAATCTGTATCGTATGGGAATAAACTATCTTTCTGATAGCCAAGTACCTGATACAGTTGCAACAGAGTAAACTTTGTTGCAAAGGGTGCTGTCAACCACCCTGCGATGTAACGCCACTTTAGATAGCGATATCTATTGGGGTTAAAGGTCGGAGGCGTAAGCTGTTAGTACGACTGGGCAGTTACAAGCCCATGACCTTTAGGTCGTGGGTAGTTGACTCGTATCGATCCCCTTATTTTATGCAGGATTCCAAAATTCCTGCTCTGTTATGATTCCTGCTGATTTTTACACCACCGGTTCCGATTCTGTTTCTCACTTTATTTTGTTGAGTTGAGTATACCATGCCCGTTTGGAAAATTCCATCCTTATCAGACTGGCATCTTCCGATAAATGTTTCGCCAGCCCATACCAGAACGCTTTGTCCCGCTCTGTAACACAAAAAATCCCACATCCACCGCCGAAGCAACATAACGCTGCCGCGGCAGGAACATGGGATTTTATTGTTATTTTGTTTAAGTGCCTGTCCCCGACAAAAGCATCTCAGGAAACCGAATCGACGGCTGGCATCTGCCAGCATCCATCATCCGTCTGTCAATGTCCTATCAATCAACCGATGTCGTCAACGTTGCGTGGTTAAAGCTCAACGTCGCTGTCCCGTCACCGTTATCTTTCCAGATTCCCTGAATGGTCGAAGGTCCTTCCGGAGGCATTTCCGAATTCTGGCACATCAGAAACGTTCCGTCTGTATACAGATCCAGCGTTCCATCCTCAAAAGAGAACGGTCTGCAGTCGCCTGCTACAATATAGCTGTACGCACAGCCCGCATTGGCAACCGTCGGTGTCGCTGTGAAGGTGAATTTTACGGATACGCCGGGTTCGTTCATCGCGCCTGCGTTTTCCAGATCAAAATTCTCGCAAACCTCCAGATAGCTGAAAGATGCTCTGGCAATTCCATCCGTGTAGTAATAATTCTCCGACATCACGTTTGTATCATCAAATGTTATGCCCTCCGCTACATCGGTCATATCCGATACGCTGTTTAAAACATACTCGCTGTCGCTCTTGCTGACCGCAGTAATGTCATAGGTTGTTCCTTTCTTCAAATCGCCCGAAACCAGCGTATTATTGTCAGGGGACAGATCCTCCATCGTAATAACTGTCACATCATTTGCGTCTTCGGAATTGATAAAAGTTACTTCCACACGGTCCGGATAGCTCTGATAGGTATAGGTATCGATATTGGAAAGCTGTACCTCAACCGTATCATCAAACGTATTCCACAGGTAATCGATGACCGGCGCGTCCTGATTTCCGGAACAGGAGAAACTCGTCGATGCTGCCGCGGATACCGAGTGCTCATTGTCATTCATATCGGGAAACGCGAATACTTTTACAAGATATTCCCCGTATCCGTACTGTAATAAATCGTCCACATTTCCTTCATAGATTTCTCCGCCATTCCCGTCTGCTTTCAGCGCATCGCTGGAATACAGGAACGCATCTTCATCGTTTACAGCATCCGGTGCACAGAAATAAACCAGATAATAATCTGCGTTTTCCACTCCTGTAAACGAATAATTCCCGTTTTCATCCAGTGTAAAATCTGCCGGTGCATCCAGTTTTGCTTTGCCGGAGCTTTCTTCTCCATCGTTTTTTGTACGATTGGACACAAACCAAGTATTTAATGTGGAATTCACTTGAGAAAAGTAAGTATTCGTGTTATCTGCCACAGAGCTTGCACAGCCTGTGCAGACACAGAGGAGGGAAGCCATCATGACAACTCCGATTTTTTTCTTTGCGCTCATGCCTCTTTCTCCTTTCTCATAAAGCAGGAAACAATCCCGATAATCGCCGTTGCAAAGCACAGTACGAGAATGGTAATAACCGGCAGCAGCGTGCCTCTCGATCCGTACATATCAATGCCATTTAAACGGTCTGCCCATACGGGATAGCTGTTTAAGAAAAAAAGCCCCATCCCCCAGGATACGCACATCACCTGCAGCAGATTCAGTACTTCCACAGCCTTCGCATGAAGCAGGACATATCCTGCTCCACACGCAACACTCAACACAAGACTGAACGCAACTGCAATATCCATATAATCATATACCAGCCCGTATATGCAGAAGATCACCAGAGTCACTGTGCCAATACCTGCACCGATCAAACTGAGCTTTTCACTCATACTTTTCCCTTTCATACTTTTTCCTCCCTCTTTTTACCGGTAAACATGGTTACAATCCCTGCAACCAGGCATCCGACAAATCCTGCCGCGCATACCGCATTAGCAATTAACAGTGCTTTCTGCCATCCCGGTACGATCGTTACAACAACGCTTCCGTTTGTCAGCCCGTTTACCGCAATACTTCTGCTGTCTACATACAGATCATTTTTCGCCGCACGTCTGAGCGCTCCGATTAGCGCCGTGTCTCCTTCATTGATCAGCTTTCCGATGGAAGAACCATACATTCCTGCATCCATGCAATAGTAATCCTGACCGGTTACAAGGAACTCTGCGAAATGATTCTTATATGCCAGAGAAGAATAACCATCCGATGTAACATGTCCTTTAAAGTTCCATTCTCCTCTCAGCACATCATTCAACAACGCTGAATCTGCATTATTGGGAACGCATCCGATTCGATTAAAGGCTGTCATAACAGACATTGCGCCGCCTTCTCGGAATGCACCTTCAAACGATCTCAAGTAAATCTCACGCAGTGCCTGCTCATTGGTAAAAGTGGAAATACCATTTCTTCCGATTTCCTGATCATTCAACGCAAAGTGCTTGATGCAGTAGATAACGCCTACGTTCTGCATTGCCTCCGCTTCATAAGCGCCGACAAGGTATCCGTAGTTTCCGTCCTCTGCATAATACTGGTTATTTCTTCCGCCAAATGCAGTTCTGTGAATGTTTCCGCCGCCGTACCAGATTTCGTTCGCATCGCAGAAAACAGCTTCAATGCCCAACAGATGACCTCTCTGTGTAAATCTCTCTGTATTCCATGTTCTGGATGTCGTAACCTCAGAAACCCAGATCAGCGCATCGGTTCCGGTGCAGGTCAGAGAACCAATACCGATATTGTCATCCGTCCGTTTCATTCCGGGCATTCCAACGCTGTTGATTGCTTCGTAACCATCATTATCGGAAAGCAGGGTCAGCATCTCTTCAATCGTCAGCTGGTCCAGAAAAGCGTTCCAGGTTTCTTCATCGTCATAGTCCGTATAGTACAGATCTGCAAAGGCGATGCCATTGTCTGCGCCGGTCGTATAGGTTTCCCCGGTATCATAATCTGCAGAATTATACCAGTTCGCCACCATATCCTTTAACATTTCTTCCGACATTTCCACAGAGATCATCGCCGGATAAGTGCCGTCCCAGTCATTTCTGGAAAGATATGTAAAGTCAATTCCATAGTAGTTCAGATCTGCAAAGTCAAACTGATTCGTCACTTCTGTTCCATTTTCTTCGGAATATCGGTAGCTGTCCGTATCGAGCTGTTCCTGGTTCCAGGTATAGGTCAGATCTGCATTACCGTCAGCATCCATTCCATCTGCCGCAGTATATCCTTTTGCTGCCAGAATATTGTTCAGTGCATCATGGGCGCTGTTGCCGACTGCCAGATAATAATCTCCTGCGCTCATAATATAGCCTTCTGCGCCGTAAGTGTCATAGCTGGCAAGGAAATATCTGTCCACAGACACGGTTACTTTTTCGCTTGCTCCAGGCTCCAACAGCTTTGTTTTCCCCATTCCGACAAACTGAACCGCCGCTTTTTCCACATGGTTTTCCTTTTCATAATCACCATATGGTGTCTGCGCATAGAACTCCACAACATCTCTTCCCGCAACATCTCCGGTATTGGTCACGGTCACTTCTGCCTCATAGGAATCGGTTTCCGCATTATATTTTACCTGATCCAGCTTCTGCTCAAAGGTTGTATAGGAAAGTCCGTCACCGAAAGTAAAGCTCACCTCATCCGCATAGTTCCATGCATTGCCAGTACTGGAGCCTTTCGTAGAATCTGCATTTCCTGCTTTTAATACCGTATCCTCATAACGGGTTTCATAATATTTGTACCCGACATAAATACCTTCCGCATACACAATCCAGTTGTTTTCCGAACCGTCTGTGCCAAAATCGACGTCATTGTTTTCTACCCAGTCCAGATTTGCCCAGGTCTGTGTATTTTCTCCTGCAAAAACAGTTGCCGGTGCGGACAGAGAATTGGAAGCATAGGTATCTACCAAACGTCCCGAAGGATTTGCTGCGCCTGTCAGCACATTTACAATACCGGTATAACCTACTGCGCCCGGTCTGCCGACTACCAGACACGCGTCTACGTCATACTCATCGAGCCAGCCAAGCTCCATCGCCTGCTCAGAATTGACCAATACGATTATGCTGCCAAATACACCCGCTTCCTTCTGCTGCTTTAAGTAAGACATCAGATCTTCTTCCTGACTGCTAAGCGCCAGATAATTTCTGCCTTCCTCTGTTTTCATTGCAGCGTCCGTGCTCTCTCCGCCGGCTCTGGATAAAACAACAATTGCCGCATCGTTACAGCTGTTCTGCCAGCTGCTTTCGTTCGCTTTTACGGATGCGATATCTCCCTCTACAATGGTTGTCCCGCTCGTCGTTCCAAGCTCCGCATATACCTGCTCGCCCAGCACTGCGTTGACCTGATCGGTTCCCAGCGCTTCCTGAAGCGCAGACGTGAGCGTTGCAGGCACAATTGCATCAAACGGGCTTTTGGAAGAAGTCCCTACGGAATGGAATGCACCGTTACCGAACAAAGTTACTCCTGCATCTTTGGAAAGCGGCAACACGTTGTTGTGATTGGTCAGAAGCACCGTTCCTTCTTCCGCCTGCGTGATATTTTCCGAAGCCACATCCAGCTCCAGAAGCATCGCCATCTGGTTATTGCTGCTGTCTGTTCCATATTCATTATCATAGGCAGCTTCTACAACACCGTTCGCGTTATCCGGCTGAATAATTTTCGTTGTATTGATATTCAGATAGGAATTGATAATTCCGGAATAAGTAAATGTCAGTGTGGTCGCAGTTGTACAAAGCATCGTTCCCAGTGCTGTCACAGCCGCCAGTCCACGTAAAATTGCTGTATTGCGTTTCATAAGTTTCCTCCCTCTTCTTTTTCCGTATCGTTCTTTTTCTTCTGCATTCCTTTCTCCTTTGCTGTCCTCTCTTTCTTTTTCTCCGGCATTACCCAGAATTTCATCGCCGGATAGCTGATCACAACCTGCACAAGGATATTCAGTATATTAGCGAGCGTCGGAATAATCGTTTCCGAAATGCCAAGCCCCGCAAACCACCTCTGGCTGTAAGCCGGAAGCGCTGTCGAAACAATCACCAGAACGACTGCCAGAATTGCATATTTCCATACTGCTTTTCCAAATGCCGCATCCGAATGAAAAACCAGGTTTTTCTGTACAAAAAAATTTACCGTTTGCGCCGCTGCCGTTGCCACTAAAAAGCTTAAAAATCCACAAAGCATCCTGCTTTCCTTTGTTGTGTAGTCAAACACAAACACCTGAAATGGGATTTCCCGAAAGCGTCGAAACCCAACCTCTGTACAGACCCACATCACTGCAAAATTCGTAATTGTCGCACAGTTTGACAGGATATTGAAGATGACAAATTCGTAGATATCCGGGTGTTTTTCTTTCCACTCTTTCAGCTCCTTCATAGTTCACCCTCTTCCCCGCCTGTTTTTTCCTGCTGTGCAAGAATCGCTGCATAAGCTTTATTGGCCTTCCAATTCTCAAAGAAACCGAAGATTACTGTTACAAGGCCCTTTCCTGTCTTTCCGTTTACCGCCAGAAGAAGTCCGTCCACCATTTTGGCGGACACCATTCCTCCTGTCATTTTGGCAATCGCACGGAACGGCATATTATATTGAAATAGTGTATTTAAGTCTGGCGTCTGCCCGTTTTCTTCCGCCTTTTCTATTTTATTTTTCAGCATTTTTGCAATATACCTTGCGACTGGATTTTTCGCATATCGCATATCCGACAGCGGATCATTTGCTTGCAGAACCTTATATCCATTCCAAACCGGATTTCCGGTATTTTCTCCCATCCCAGACATTTTGCATGCCTGCATCCTTGTCTTCCAGATCTGTGTTTTACTCCCCGGGACTTCCAGAATGTGCTGCCCGTCTTTTTGTAATCCAGTTTGGAAAATCTCTCCTGCCAGATGGATATCCTGACTGCTGCTGCCGACGAAAATCCGATACGTTCCCGCTTCCTCTACCCACATTCCGGCTTCTTCATCAAACACCCGAAACGTTTTGTCATCGAATAAAATGCAGACTTCCTTTTCTTCTCCTGCTTCCAGATAAACTTTTGCAAATCCCTTGAGCTCTTTCTCCGGACGTTCGATTTTTCTGTCCGGAAGCGCCACATACATCTGTACGATTTCGCTTCCGGCAATCTCTCCCACATTTTTTAACCGCAGGCGAATTCCGTTTTCTTCCACTTCCAGACCGCTGTACGTAAAGGTCGTATAGGAAAGTCCAAATCCAAAGGGAAAGGATACCGGAATCTGTTCTTTTTCAAAATAGCGATATCCCACATAGATTCCTTCCCCATATGGCAAAGTTCTTTCCTTCGCAGGATAAACAAAAGCGGACGGCGTATCGTCATAATGACAAATCCAGGATTCCGTCAGCTTTCCTCCTGGGTTAACTTTCCCGGTCAGTACATTCAAAACAGCTCCAGCTCCAGCTTCGCCGGACAATCCAGTATGCAAAATTGCCCGACAGTCTATTTTCCATCCGATGTCGACAACGCTTCCCGTGCTGAGTACAGCGACGATTGCCGGATTTTTTTCTGTAAGCTTCTGTAAAAGAGAAATCTGGTTCTGCGGTATTTCAAAATTTTTCCGGTCAAGTCCTTCGGATTCCTCCGTTTCTCCAAGTCCCAGAAAATACAGGATCACCTCCGCTTTGGATGCGAGTTCCAAAGCCTGCGCTTCCAGATTGTAATCCACTTTTCCATCCCGTCTGTAACCTCTTTCCATCCCGACTACCATAAGGTCTGTATCGGATATTTTTTCTACTACATTTTCTACACTGATCGCATTGACACTGGATGACCCGACTCCCTGATATCTCGGCTCAAAAGCGAAATCCCCGATCACCGCAACCCTTGTTCCAGCAGTCAATGGAAGTATCTCTGCTTCATTTTTCAGCAAAACCATGCTTTCTTCTGCCGCCTTTTGCGCGAGCCTGTGATGGCTTCGATGCAGTTCTTCTTTCTGCTTTTCCAGCTCTTTTTTCTTTTCTCGGGACTGTTTGGGTAAGCTCAGCGCCGCCTGCAGCAACTCATCAACGCGTTCATCCACCTCTTTTTCTGTAATCTTTCCATCCTTTATTGCTGCCAAAAGTTGTCTTGCGCAGTCAAATCCGCAGCCCGGCATCTGAAGATTGGAGCCGTTTCGGATTCCTTTTGTAAAATCATTGCCGCCGCCCCAGTCGGTGACGACAAATCCCTGAAATCCCCATTCCTGCCGCAGAATCTGTTTCATCAGAAACCTGTTTTCATTCGCATACTCCCCGTTCACTTCATTGTAAGAGGACATAACCGCTCCCGGCTTTCCTTCTTTTACGGCGATTTCAAAGCCCGTCAGATACATTTCCCGGAGCGTCCGCTCATCCAGCATAGCATTTACTGCCATCCGCCTTGTTTCCTGGCTGTTTACTGCAAAATGCTTTGCGCAAGCGCTGACTCCTTCCCTCTGGATTCCTCTTATCATAGCTGCCGCCATTTTCCCGGACAAATACGGATCTTCTGAAAAATATTCAAAATTTCTGCCGCAAAGCGGATTTCTCTTTAAATTCAGCCCCGGTGCCAGCAATACGGCGACATCTTCCAATGCCGCCTCCTGCCCCAGCGCGCTTCCAACCTTTTCTTCCAACGCTTCGTCCCAACTGTTTGCCAGCGTGGACGAGGATGGAAAACAGGTGGCTGGCGTCGATGGATTCAAACCGAGATGGTCTCCGTTTCCATATTGTCTGCGGACTCCACTCGGCCCATCTGCAAAGGTAATACTTTCAATTCCGAGATGTTTATAGTCTCTGGAACACCACTCATTCTTTCCTGTCAGAAATGCGGCTTTCTCTTCCAAAGTCATTTTCTCTATCAGCTCCTGATGCCGCACTTTTTCACCCACCTCCTTTTTTTCTTTAGACGCCTTTTGTGATTCTCATTATAACCAAAAAACCAGAGGGAATATCCCTCTGGCACGAATGGTTCCAAATCTGTCACAAACTGCTTTCTATTTCTTCTTTCGGAATCAAAATCCTTATGAAAAAGAAATGATCTTTTACACCGAACTGCATCGTTCCTCCATATTTTTTAGCCGCATAGCTAATGCTCTTAATCCCAAATCCATGATTTCCCGCATCCCGTTTTGTCGTCATCGGAAATCCATTTTTAATTTTTATCTCCGTATCGCAATAATTTCTGACCTCTGCATACACAAACTGCTTTCGCGAAGAAATTTCCATATGGATAATTTTTTTCTCCGGATCGGAGATCATGGAAACATACTCAATCGCATTGTCCAGCGCATTTCCAAAAATCGTACAGATGTCTGTCACATGAATAAACTTCAACAATTCTCCGTCCGCGACGCAGGTAAATGCAATCCCGGCATTACGGATCAGCGGCATCTTTCCGTCCAGCACACCGTCCAGTACCTGATTACCCGTCTGGCGTTCCGGCTGATAGGCTGCCAGCTCGTCTTCCATCTGATCAATCCATTTCGACCGCTTTTCCGGGTCCTGTTCTGCCCGCAATCCCGCAATCTGATGTTTTAAATCGTGATATTTCATATTAATCAGGTCTGTCACTTCCTGATAATTCCGGTAGCTGTCATACTGGGCGGTCAGTATACTCTGAATCTTGGACAGCTCCTTTTCTGCGCCGACTTCATGCCGTAGGCTCTGATAGGCATACAGGATTGCAAGCCCTCCAAAATCCACCAGCGTCCGGATCGTAAAAATATCCGTTGCAATGGATCCGCTGAACGGCGTATTGCGATAGACGAAGCTTAAATTGCTCAGCATGAACGCACTCAATACAATCAACAGCGTACTGTACAGCTCCTTCACGCTGATTTCCAGCTCAATCTCATCCCGTTTCATCCGGGATTCTATGATCCAGAGTATCATTGTAACTGCTCCATACACAATCGCCAGCGTCAGAATGCTTAAAACTCCTTTTTCAGTCCTTCCCCTGTAAGCAAAATATTCCAGCTGCCATTCCAGGGAAGCCATAAATTCTGCCGTCAGAAACGCTTTCATGCAGCAGTACGCTACCATTTTCCAGGTAGCCTCTATGACCATCCATAAAAACAGAAACATCATTCCAATTGCAATGATCATACAGGGAATCCAAAACAGCGTCGAGACGTTTCCGGTAAGCATCAGCCATCCCGTCTGTAAAACCAGCATTCCCGCCGCAATTCCTGCAAAGCAGCTCTTTTTCATTTTTCTTCTGTAAAAATAACAAAACAACATACAGGATATCCATTCCGCAATCGCCGTATAATAGCGTGGAATATCCTCATAAGTGCCTGTCAGCAATTCTGCCATCTTCAATGTTCCCCCATGTACTGTGCCAATGCTGTCATAAAATCGTTCTTCCTTGCTCGGCTGATCAACAACGCCTCTCCCTGAATCGTGCAGCATCCATCCTTTACACCTTCTACATATTCCAGGTTGACAAGATACCCCTTATTGTTGCGAAAGAATCCGAGCGGTTCAAATATTCCCGCCGCGTCCTGCATCTTTGCCCGCTCTTTCAGGGTTCCGTTCGACGTATGATAAATCAGGTTATGTCCTTCGCTTTCAATATAATAAACATCCCCTGCATCGATCCGCACAACGCCGTCCGGGGTATTAACCTTTACCGGTTTTCCTGTTTTCTGCGGAATTCTGCTAATCGCCCGTTCCAGCTTCCTTGCAAAGGAAAAATACGTTACCGGCTTCAGCACATAATCCATCGCGTCCACCTCATATCCCCGGATCGCATAATTGGTCATATTGGTGATAAACATGATGACGACCTTCGTATCGAACTTGCGGATTTCTTCCGCCGCTGTCATCCCGTCCATAAACTGCATCTGAATATCCATCAGAATGATGTCGTACTCTCCGGTATATTTTTCTACGATTTCATCTCCATCCGTAAACCGTATTACCCGAAAGCGTTTGCCGGATTCCTGTTGATACTGTTCAATATATTCTGTCAGCTGCTTTGCATAAGCTTCCTCGTCTTCCACAATGGCAATGGTAATCATTTATCAAAACCTCCACCTGATCTTTGGCATCACCTATTTGTTTCATTTATTATAGCAATAAACAAAAATCCTGCAAAGTGGAATTCTTCTGTGTCTCCGTGGGCGAAAAAATCCCACATCCACCACCGAAGCAACATAACGCTGCCGCGGCAGGAACATGGGATTTTATAATGTACCTTATTTTACAAAAGGGTGGATCTTACAGATACTTCTTCAGATCTTCTGCCTTATCCAGCTTCTCCCAGGGCAGATCCAGATCGTTGCGGCCGAAGTGACCGTATGCAGCGGTCTGCTTGTAGATCGGACGACGCAGGTTCAGCATCTTGATGATGCCTGCCGGACGCAGGTCGAAGTTCTCACGGATGATCTCAACCAGCTTCTCATCGGAAACCTTGCCGGTGCCGAAGGTGTCTGCCATGATAGAGGTAGGCTGTGCTACGCCGATTGCGTAAGACAGCTGGATTTCGCACTTGTCAGCCAGTCCTGCTGCAACAATGTTCTTTGCAACATAACGTGCTGCGTAAGCTGCGCTTCTGTCAACCTTGGTGCAGTCCTTACCGGAGAAAGCGCCGCCGCCGTGACGTGCATATCCGCCGTAGGTGTCTACGATGATCTTACGGCCGGTCAGACCAGCGTCACCGTGAGGTCCGCCGATTACGAAACGTCCGGTCGGATTGATGAAGAACTTGGTGTTCTCATCGATCAGCTCTGCAGGCAGAATCGGATCAAAGACATATTTTTTGATATCCTCGTGAATCTGTTCCTGTGTTACATCGGGATCATGCTGTGTGGATAATACAACTGCTTCCAGACGAACCGGCTTGTCGTTTTCATCATATTCTACAGAAACCTGGCTCTTGCCGTCGGGTCTTAAATAGGTCAGTGTGCCGTCTTTTCTTACTTTGGTCAGCTGCTGTGCCAGCTTGTGAGCCAGAGAGATCGGGTAAGGCATATATTCCTCGGTCTCGTTGGTTGCATAGCCGAACATCATACCCTGGTCGCCAGCGCCGATTGCTTCCAGTTCTTCCTCAGACATCTGGTTTTCTTTTGCTTCCAGAGCCTTGTCAACGCCCATAGCGATATCAGAAGACTGCTCGTCGATCGAAACCATAACGGCACAGGTATTGCCGTCAAAGCCATACTCAGACTTGTCGTAGCCGATCTCCTTAACCGTCTCACGAACGATCTTCGGGATATCTACATATGCGTTAGTGGTGATTTCACCGGTTACCAGTACGAAACCGGTACAGCTTGCTGTCTCGCAGGCTACACGGCTCATCGGGTCTTTTTCCATCAGTGCGTCCAGAATTGCGTCGGAAATGGCATCGCACATTTTGTCGGGATGTCCTTCTGTTACAGACTCAGAAGTAAATAAACGTTTTTCCATCTGTTCCTCCTTAGATGTTTGCTGTGAAAAATAGGATCCTGCTCTACAGGATTCTTTACCTGCAGAGCATTTTTGTATTGGAAACAAAGCTTCCTGTACAAAAAAGATCCGCTAAAAAGCGGATCCGATAGTTTGATAATCAAATCCTCTTATTGTTCGATTGCTTCCGTCCCGGAAATGGGACTTCTACTCGCTCAGGCTGGCACCTTCCGAAAAAACGGGGTTGCCGTGGCTTCACAGATCCTATGTATCTCCACCACTCTGAATAAGAGAAGGCACAATATTGAATTTTCTTATCAGGTACTCATTTAAAATACTATAGCGCCCTGTATTTGTCAACAGGACAATTTATGAAAAGTGTCTCAGCCAATCTTTAAGCGGAATTTCTGCAATTCCCGTTCGGATTCCACCTTTTCGATCTGGGCGCCGAGGCTCTGCAGTTTTGCTGGAAAATCCTCATATCCGCGTTCGATATAACGGATATCGTCAATGACAGACATTCCTTCCGCTGCCAGCGCTGCGATAACAAGCGCTGCTCCGGCACGCAGATCCGGCGCATTGATGCTCGCTCCGGTATATCGGGAAACGCCGTCGATGATCGCAGTATTCCCTTCCACCTTAATGCTTGCGCCCATGCGGATCAGCTCGTCCACATAGCGGAAACGATTTTCAAAAATACTCTCTGTTACAATGCTCGTGCCACAGCACAGACCCAGCGTCACCGCGATCTGGGGCTGCATATCCGTCGGAAAGCCCGGATACGGCAGAGTCTTTACCTGTGTATGTTTGAGCGGTCTGGAAGCCACTACCCGGACAGCATCATCCGACTCTGTCACTTCACAGCCGATTTCCGACAGCTTTGCAGAAATGGATTCCAGATGCTTCGGAATCACGTTTTTGACCGTTACATCGCCGTGCGTCGCAGCGGCAGCAAACATAAACGTGCCGGCTTCGATCTGATCCGGGATGATCGGATATTCCGTCTTATGCAGTCGCTCTACACCACGGATCCGGATCACATCCGTACCTGCGCCCTTGATATTGGCTCCCATGCTGTTTAAAAAGTTCGCCAGATCCACAACATGAGGTTCTTTTGCAGCATTTTCGATCGTTGTTCTGCCCTCTGCCAGCGCTGCAGCCATCATGATATTGATTGTCGCTCCGACACTGACAACGTCCAGATAAATGTGCGCACCGCACAGATGGGACGCTTCCGCCGTAATCATGCCATGCGCAATCTCAACCGTCGCACCCAGTGCCTTGAACCCTTTGATATGCTGGTCGATTGCACGGCAGCCGATATCGCAGCCGCCCGGCAGTACAACTGTAGCCTTTTTATATTTTCCAAGAAGGGCTCCCAAAAAGTAATAGGATGCCCTGATTTTCTTGACAGAATCACCATTAACCGTTAAGTCATGAATCAGAGAACCGTTAATTTTAACGGTGTGACGGTCAACCCGCTCCACATGAGTGCCAATCCCCGCCATCGCGTCCAAAAGGATGTTCGTATCCCGTACATCCGGCATATTTTCGATCAGTACGGTCTCATCCGTCATCAGGGAAGCAGCCAGAATCGGCAGCGCCGCGTTTTTTGCGCCCCCGATTTCAACCTCGCCGACCAGCGGATTTCCGCCATTGATTGCATACTGTTCCATATTTCCTCTTATTTCTGCTGCACAGGCAGCCTGTCCATCGCATCAATTTCCTCTTTCAGCGCCTGAAAAAAGAAATCCCTGAATTTTATTTTCGAATCTGTTTTGCTGCGCATGCAGCCTCTGCATGCAGCATCTATTTATTATAATCTTCTTCTGTTTTTCGTCGTTTATGCACGTCAAAAACGGCAAAAAGAATCCTTTACCGTCCTTGTGGTTATAGCATATTCCACTTCATTTGTAAACTAAAACTTTCAATTCAGGTAATTCAGCGGGTTCACTGCCTGTCCGTTAATCCGGATTTCAAAATGCAGGTGCGGTCCGGTGCTTCGGCCCGTGTTTCCGCTCAGGGCAATTTTCTGCCCCTGGCTGACCTTCTGTCCGACGCTGACCAAAACCTTGCTCAAGTGTCCGTAACGGGTTTCTCTGCCATCCGCATGCTGGATGTAAACGACGTAGCCATAGCCGCTGCCCCAGCCTGCCCTTGTAACCGTACCGCCGCTGGATGCCATGACCGCCGTACCGATGGGAGTTGCCCAGTCAATTCCCTTATGATTCGTGGACGCTCCCTTCTTGGGTGCTTTTCTGCCGCCAAAGCCAGAGGAAAGCCGTCCGCCGGAAATCGGCTTGATATAGGTCGGTGGAACCTTGGTTCCGCGCTCCACGATCTTCGGAACAGCCTCTACGATAACCTCTTCCTTCAAAATCTCCTGTGATTCCACAGCATCATTTCGATAAGTCACAAGTGCCGCTGCTTTTCGGAAGCCTGCAGAGGGCTGCTGACGCAGCTCTGTCTTTGTCGTATACCATTCGTCATTGTCGATATATACCACATCTGCTTCGTAGGTATCTTCCATATAAATCTGTTCCGTATGCACAACAGAAAGTTCCGGCTCCGGTACGGTGATGATCAGCTCATCACCGGTACGGATGACAGAATTTTCATTGTCCAAGGTTGGATTGATCGCAACCAGATTTGCAATCGTCAAACCGTTGTCCTCTGCGATCTGGGAAAGCGTATCTCCCGCCTTTACTTCATAAATCTGCTCTTTCTGCTGATCCGCCGTCACCTCGGAAATCGCGGTTTCCAGCGGCGTGATCTCGTTTTCCATCAAATAGGCATCCACGATCTCGACCGTATCACCGAAATCGACGGAAACCGTGCCGTATTCCATCTGGGAAAAATCCACCGTTCCCTGATCCGGCTCAATCTCTTCAAACAGCTCGTCAAAAAAGCGTTCCGCCCCGGCACCTTCCCCCGCTGCGTGCTGCAGCTGTCCGGTGCTGTCGTCTTTTTTGGAAACCGAAGTCGTCAGGACGTTCAGCTGTCTGTCCGGGTCAATCACAATATCTGCACGATAGGCATGTTCTGTATCGTACCGGTCAAGTGCAGCCTGTAAAAGTGCCCGAACGTCACTGCTGCTGCCCAGGTTTACCGTATATTCGTTGATTTTTACCGTATAAGCATGCTGCAGCGTTGTGGAAATGCTGCTTTTTAAAACATCATAAATCGCTTTATATAAGTTGTGCCGGCTGTCTGTATTTCCAAAAAGCAGCTCCTGCCCTTCGGAAGTGATTTCAACCGGGATATATACCATCGTACCTTCTGTTTCTGTGATTTCGCGGCGCGCCTCGGCAACAAGCCTTTCTACCTCCTCCGGGTCGCTGCTGTTGCCAATTTCCGTTCCGTTGATGCTGACTTTATAAAAATTATCGCCTGTTTTCTGAAATCGTGGAAAAGACGGCACGCCAAAAAGGAGTACCAGCAATGTGATTCCCGTCGTCGCAAACCAGGTCTTTTTGATCAGTCCTCTATATTTCTTCAATCTGTTCATCTTTTCTTCTTTTTCTTTTTGGCTACGCTGTAGCCGAACGTCCCAATTGCTTCCCCAAGTCCGTAATATGTGCCGTGGGAGTACACGATCGGGTCCGCTTTTTCCAGATGAAACCGTCCCGTTTCATCCATCCACTTCTCGTCCACACTGACTGAAACGACCTCTGCCACAAACATCGTGTGGCTGCCGAGTTCTATCTTCTGCGTCACGCGGCATTCCAGGCTGACCGGGCTTTCCGCGATCTGCGGTACCGACACTTTCTGTCCCGGCCACGGTGTCAGATTCATTTCTGCAAATTTGTCCACGTCCCGACCGCTTCTGACGCCGCAGAAATCTGCTGCTTTCGTCAATTCCTTCGTCGTCAGGTTAATGACAAATTCTCCTGTCTCTTCAATACAATGATAGGAATATCTTTCCGGACGCACCGAAATAGACACCATCGGCGGATTGGAACAGACCGTACCTGTCCATGCAACGGTGAAAATATTCGGCTTTCCGTCTTTATCCGCAACCGAAACCATGACCGCCGGAAGCGGGTAAAGCATATTGCCCGGCCGCCAGTTTACGCGGCCCATTAAAACAGCCCTGCAATCTGCGCCGCTGCCAGAACAATATTCGCCAGCGCGGTCACGAGAGTAATAATCATCAGAGGTCTGAGTCCTCTGCCCTGCTTCTGCAAATGCTCATTGCGGCGGACAAGTTCGTCATTCTGTGCCGCTATCGCTTCGGTCTGCTTCTTTACTTCATCTACGACAACCGCCTGTACGTTGCGGTATACCTTTACGTTTTCCTTATGGGTAAAATCATCGGACTGCTTTAAGAGCTGCTTGATCTCATCCATATGCTCCAGGATCGCCTGTTCAATCTGACTGACCTGCTCTGCAGTTTCCTGATTTTTCTGCTGTGCTTCGTCGAGGCGCAGCAGTCCTTCTTTTGTATAGTTCTGCAGTCTAACCATACATTCCTGTGCGGTGCGGTTGATGCTGTCCTGGCTTCCTTCTGCCATCCGGCTTAAATTGCTCGTGCCGGTTTCGATAATTTTACGCAGTCCGCCGGCGCTCTCCGTCGTCACACGCTGGATTCCTTCAATGCTCTGCTCCGCCAGATTCTGCATTCCGGCAGCGCTCTGATCCGTATATTTCTGAATCACATCCAGAGCTTCCACATTTTTTCGTGTAACCTGACGGATCTCATTTAAGTAATTTTCGTATTCTACAAGCGATTCTCTCAAACGCTTTGCTTCCAAATCCTGCATGTATTTCCCTCTCTGTCTGTTCCGTTCCCAATTCTGTGTCCCGGGGCAAAGTATCCTTTCCCCCAAAATCGCATCTTTTACAACAGTGTATACTCTGTTTCATTGTATCATTATTACCATTTTGAAACAAGATCAAAACGGAGGTTCTTCCAATGCTTTTGTTTTATTCATTTTGCACTGTTTTTCTTTTATGCCTTTCGAGTTTTTGTGCTAATTAACTACATATTAACATTGTGTTCATAATTTGTTCATATTTAATTGCTATACTGACTTTGTCGTTAAGGAACAAAACTTAACGATCTACCAAAGGAAACACAGATAATTTTTTCATAATAGCCCAGGTGCCGGGAGGCCCTGGGCACTCCTCATTTTTAGGGGGAAATTTTCCGTTTCATGTCTTACAGGATTCTCCGCCGCAGTGCGATCCTCGCGGAGCGTTTTTTATTGGCTAGAAACGCAGTTTCTAGCCAATAAAAAAGCAGCCCGATCGCATCCGCGTCCGAACTGCCTCAATACCATAAAAGTTTTTCAAAAACAATAGAATGCACGCTCTGCGAGCATTCTATTGTCATGAATAAAGCGAACCCTGACAGGATCGGTCAGCCGTCAGACTCCATCCGTGTCTTCCTTGCTTAATGCCTTAATCTCTTCGTTCAGCTCCTGCATCCGGTTATCAAGTGCAGATACCATGCCTGCACATTCGATCAGCTCTCGCTTAACATGCTCCGGCGCATTGCCCTCGAATTTGTAATTGATCTTGTGCTCCAGGCTCGCCCAGAAATCCATCGCTACCGTACGGATCTGAATCTCCACCTTTACATCAACAGTGCGATCGGACAAAAATACCGGAACGGTCACGAGCATATGATAGCTCTTATAGCCGCTCGCTTTCGGCAGGCGAATGTAATCCTTGACTGCGATGACATGAATATCATTCTGCAGTCGAATCATCTCCGCGATTCTGTAAATATCCGATGTAAAAGAACAAATTACACGGATTCCCGCAATATCATTGACATACTTCACCATATTTTCGATCGTGGATTCATATCCATGCCTGCGTAGCTTCTTTACGATACTCTCCGAAGTCTTAATTCTGGATTTAATATGTTCGATCGGATTATATTGATGAACGTGCTGAAATTCGTCGTTTAAAATTTCCAGCTTCGTATTAATCTGTTTCAGGGCGGCATTATAAACCAATATCACTTCCTGCCACGTTTCGATCTGGCTTTCTGCATCCAATAAAAGTTCCATACCTTCGGCCTCTCTTTTCTTGATAATTTTATTATAGCATACCCGATGCGGAAACAGACGGATTTCATTAAAATTTTAGATATTCCGCCCAATCTTCCTCCGGTTTTTCACTACACAAATATATTTATGCACTTCCTCCGGGATTTATGCTATACTGACGTAAACAGCTTTCACATCAAAGGAGATTTTTCATGTTCCGTTTATGGGCGCGCACATTTCAAAATAACCACATGTTAAACGATACCGTCATCTGCGACGACCGCGAAGAAACCAGAACCCATAAGGTTTTCGACGCGCTGCAGGAGGTCTGCATGCAGTTCGACCTCGGCAAACCAATCTGGCTCGACAGCAATATCAATGATTTCCGCCGCCATGCCAAAACACGCTTCCGCCAGGATTCTTTTGTTGAGGAAATTGACTTCGATTACCTGGAAATCCAGGTGATTGAAGAAGATTGAAAGCTGCATCATTTTTGAAACCTGCGACTTATTCAGGTGTCTTGGATGATCAACCAGTCAGGCATCAAGGTCGGGGACTTTTGCCCGACATCTTAAATATCATATAGTATAGAAACGGAAACGAGAACCGTACGGCATTTGCTAATGCGGTCTGCTCGTTTCTTTTTTTATGTCACAGTTCACTCGTATCCTTCTGGGTTCAGATTCCGTGCTTGCACGAAAATCTGAACTCAGAAGGGTACAAAGGGAGCGCCATTTTATGAGCAAAAAGAGCTGCAAAGCAGCGGAAAGCATCGAAGATGCGCTTTTGCGAATGGTGCGTGTGAACGGTAACTTTTTTTCTATCATCTCTTCTTGACATTTTGTCACTTTTCATGTAGTATCTGCATATATTACATGTAGTTTTAAATACTACGTATAATATTTTGTAATGCCACATCGCTTGTTAAACGAACATTCTGCTATCCCTGACCCAGAATGCCCGCAAAATACGCATTCCATTGTATCCAAATGTAAGGAGGAGGTACTACTATGAACATAACCATTCGGGAACCCGGAAGCGCACTCACCCACTTTATCGCCATGCTGCTCGCTCTCTGCGCAGCAGTCCCGCTGTTAGTCCGCGCAGCTGTCCACTCCGGTGTAAAAAGTCTCACTGCAATGACAGTTTTTATGATCAGCATGGTTTTATTGTATGCCGCCAGCACGATATACCATTCTGTCAACTGCTCCGGGCGCATTCTGCGTATCTTTCGGAAAATGGATCATATGATGATTTTCGTCCTGATCGCAGGGACCTATACGCCGGTATGCCTGCTGACCCTGCCAAAGCCCTCCGGTCTGATGCTGCTTGCCGCAGTCTGGGGAATCGCGCTGGTCGGAATTTTTATCAAAGGCTTCTGGATCACCTGTCCAAAATGGTTTTCCTCTGTTTTGTATATCGCAATGGGCTGGAGCTGCCTGTCCGTTCTGGGACAGCTGTTTTCCCTGCTTCCGCTTCACGCCTTTTTATGGCTGCTCGCCGGCGGACTGATCTATACTGCAGGCGGCATTATCTACGCGCTCAGGCTGCCGCTGTTTGACGCACGGCATCCGATGTTCGGCTTACACGAAATTTTTCATTTGTTCGTCATGGCCGGCAGCCTGTGTCATTTTGTGTTTATGTTCTGCTATCTTGCGTAAAAATCTCCATTCCGCAGGCGCCTTACACCGAAGGAACCTCGTACGATCAATAGCTGTTTTGTGACGCCTGCGGCACGGACTGTGTATACAAAGCCGGCTGCTCTGCAGACACCAGATTTCCATCTGCATCTGACATTTTTCTTACTCCGTACCTGCTTCGCTCCGCCACCATTGCACCAGCCCCGCCTGACATCAGTGCCGCCGCTGTCATCCCTGTCCCCATCGCAGCTGGCGGTGCTCCCCTCAGACGGGATGTCTGGATAAACTGCAGCGCTGCTGCCGTGCGCCCTGCCTGTGCAAGCTCCCGCGACACCGAATACAACATCAGAAACGTCATATACTGGCGCGCAGTCAGCTTTTCTCCCATCAGATTTACAAGGCCGTTTACCTCCTGCACAGAAAGGCTGACCGCTTCAAATGTTCCTGCCGGAAGTCCCGCCAGCTCCATAATCTGATGCAGCTGTTCCAGCCATTCACTGGAAATCCGCCCTTTTTCATGGATATAAGCAGGGCGCTCCGGATTGCGAAATTTCTGGAACAGCCATCCCATCTTTTCGGATTCGACAAGCGAGGTGGGATTCGTACCAACGCCCACAGAACGGATTTCTGTACCGCATGCATCCACTGGTTCAGCTCCCGATACCTTTGCAGATTGCTTCGCAGCGATACCATTTGTTCGCAGGCTCTCCTGTGTGAACTGCTGCAGCTTCATAAATCCCACGCAGAGCCGGTCGCGCTCTTCCAGTTCTTTTTTCAGAAGCTGTGCCATCAATAAAAGAATGCCGGACATCGCGCAGTCCATCCGCACAGAATCCTTCCACGGCGCTTTCATTTCTTTCCATTCCTGCACACTCAGCCTGTCGCACTGCTGCATACGCTTCCAGAGAAATCCCCAGCTTCCCTGTAAAAAATGGCAAACCTGATTTTTTCCTTTTTCAAACTCGTCCATAGATTCCTCTTCCAGCTGCTCAAAAATTCCCGCTGCCAGAATCGCGTAGCGCCGCTGTTTCCATCCAAACTGCTCCAAAAATACCGGATATCGGCGCATCCATGCAATCCCCTTCTCATTCCAGAGATCTATTTTCTCCTGCTTCTGCCGGTTCATCCAGCTTCTCGCTCCTTTCTGGTTGGCAGCCGCATAGACCGCCGCAGGCATCAAATAAATCCAGCTGTCTTCGGCGCGTTGTTCCATGCAGAGAAGCAATCCTGTCTCCTGTACGTTTAACGTTCCCTGTTTTTCTTTTTCCCGAAAAAGCGTCAACGCATACAGACTGTCCTGCTCTGCGCTGCAAAAATACAGATACTCTCCCCGTCTATTCTTCATGTTCTACCTCCAGAAAATCGCCGTCCATAAGCATTGAAAATGTCTTTTTCTCCTGATTGTAAAGATATACATGATTGGACAGAACCTCCTCCGGTCTGGTACATTCCCGGTTCGTTTCCTGCAAACTGTACTCCACTATTTCCGGAGAAATCATTCCGACGCCATGAATTTGTGCCTCATGAATACTCGTAAACGCAATATAAAAGTCACCGCCCAGATCCTGCGCAATTTTCTCCGCAACACCCGGATAAAAAACGGCAATCGCTCCGTTGATTTCCAGCGTATTTGTCAACAGATAGCTGCGCATGCCCGGCGGGATTTTCTGTTCGTCGTCCTCCCCCATAAAAATGCCGTTCTCGTACCGCTTTCCGTCCCAGCCCATCAGGCACTGGATCGAATACAGCCGCGGCGGATACAAAAAGCTCGTATTGACCAGCGCCGCCCGCATTACCTCCGCTTCGGGGACCATCCATTTCTGAACCTGATCCCGGTACACCTTCGTCGTAAAATAATCTCCTCCCAGATGAGATAAAACGCAGTACAGCACCAGCGCTACATCCCCGATGCGGATATACGGCACGTTTACAAGCTCGCTTCGGTAAAAATCCAGATTGAGCGGACGAAGAATCAGCATATTTTTCATTTTTCCGTACTCACTTTTTTCTGAAAGAGCCGTATTTTCCTGCGCTTCCACTGCTGCCTCAAGAACCCGAAGCATCCGCTCTTTTTCCTGCTTCTGCACCTTTTTATCCCCGCTGCAGAGCCTATCGAGCATCCCTTTTGTCGCCTTTAAACGAGCACAGCAGTCCCTGCATCCATTTTTAAAGCAGAATAAAAAACTGTCCTCCTCCGTCAGAATCTGAAACGGGTAAGGAAATTCCGACTCTACCTCCTTTTGCAGAAACGCCCTCGCATATTCCATTTTTTGTGTGTCGTCCATTCGCCCGTTACTGAAAACTTATAAAAAGTTATAAACTTTTATGTTTCATTCCTACTTCAACGAGTATGCTTTTGATGGCATAAATACCTATCTACTCACAAGTTCTTGTACTCTCCATAGGCGTAAATTCCGAATTAACGCATCCGTACATATTTGCATTAACATTTAAGTGTTAGCTTGCAAATTGTTCTCCATAAGCTTTTAGGTTTAGTGATGCCTGGAAATCTCTATCTATAACATTTCCACATTCACATTTATAATGTCTATTTTTTATCATCCCACTAACGTTTAAATCTTCGATACAGATAAATCTTGGTTTTCGATTTACGATTTCAGATGTGGTCTGATTCAAATAATCTTTTCGGATATTTGCTAATCTGTGATTTACTTTAAGTAAAAGTTTTTCTTTTTTTACTATATTGTTAGTTTTACAGTAACTTCCTCCTTTCTTATTGTGTTCATATTTACGAGATACGCTGCGTTGCAATCTACGCTTGCATTTCTCCAGCTTCTTAACAGTCTGGCTTTTGTTTATATTCTTGTAGGTGTTACCATCAGAACATATCGCCAAATCCTTAATTCCAAAGTCTATACCGATTCCATCATGATTAGACCTGTCCCTGCAGTCTGGGAATTCTACACATACGCTAATCCACCAATTCAATCCATCAAAGGATACTCTCGGATTCCTATATTTAGCATCTGTGGGAATACGTCCATGTTCAGCAAGTTTTACCCAGTTCAGCTTTTGTTTTAGGTTTTACATTCATTACCTGGTTGAGCTGTTCATCGGAATAATACCTATAACCACTTGTTGTAGTATGATGCGGATGAAGTTTTCCATTAGAATCCCAATTTCGTAATGTCTGTGCTGATACACCTATAATTTATATACTTTTATAAGCCTTATTCAGCTGTTCAATCACCTCCTTGTGAAAAATTGCGTACATGCCTGGAATCTTGTGTAGAATTGAACTAGAAACATCAGAATAATAAAAGAAATAACAAGATCAAACCAACATGTCAGAATGAACCGGTTATCAGCAACCGGCTTCGCCCTTTGCGATGAACAGCCCGGCTGTCCCCGCTCGCGCTACTCTTCTTCGATCACGAGCCCGCGCTGGCGCGCTCTACCGCCTGCTTCGCAGGCTGCTCGTTCTCTAATGGCACGAGAAAAACAAATGCCGCTTTCAGCGTCGCTGTTTTTCTTTCGTGCTCGCGCTTCTCTCCTTCGATCACGAGCCCGCGCTGACGCGCTCTATCGCCTGCTTCGCAGGCTGCTCGTTCTCTAATGGCACGAGAAAAACAAATGCCGCTTTCAGCGTCGCTTGTTTTTCTTTCGTGCTTGCGCTTCTCTCCTTCGATCACGAGCACGCGCTGACGCGCTCTACCGCCTGCTTCGCAGGCTGCTCGTTCTCTAATGGCACGAGAAAAACAAATGCCGCTTTCAGCGTCGCTTGTTTTTCTTTCGTGCTCATTATATAGCACAATCGGCTTGAAAGGGAATACCGTAAACGGTATGACTTTCAAGCCGATCCAAATATGGTACTACAGTTCACTCGTAGCTTCCTGGGAGCAGATTTCGCGCTTGCGGGAAAATCTGCTCCCAGGAAACTACGAAGGGAGCGCCATTTCATGAGCAAAAGGAGCTGCGAAGCAGCGGAAAGCATCGAAGATGCGTTTTTGCGAATGAAATGGCGCGGTGAACTGTTAGAATATTACGCCTGGATTTCCCGCACCAGACAATATTGTTTCAGGGAAAAATGCTTTTCCACGACTCCGTACACCTTAAACCCGAACTGCTGATAAAACGCAACGTTACGCGGGTTGTGCGTTTCCAGCGAAATCATCAGATCGTTGCGTTCCGCGTATGCAACTGCCTCTTCCACCAGCGTCGCCGCGATTCCGTGATGCTGCATTTCCGGATCAACCGCCAGATAAATGATATGTAGTCTCCGATCCTGATGTAGCTGATCCGTCCAGCTGGAATTCAGGTAATCCCTGCCGAGCACGAAATTAAAAAATGTTTTCAGGCTGTGATCCTCCCGGATCAGATAGCCCTCCGTGCGCAGCGTCGCCTGCACCTCCGTAAAATAACGATGCAGCAGATGGTACGGCTCCGTTTCATCCGAAACGACCAATATGCCGTTTAAATCCTTACTGTCTGCAAAAATTTCACACGTCTCATAAAATTCCGTCAGGTCGCATTGAAACAGCTCCGGCATCAGTCGTTTCCGCACCTCTTCATCCGGAATCAGCTCCACATACAACGGGTCCGCCGCAAACGAACGGCACAACAGCTCCTCAAGCTTCGACAAATCCTCTTCCTGTACTCGATACAGTTTTTCACTGTCCATAAAATTCCACTCCGGCTTCTCTCAAAAGCCGCTCCATCCTTTCCGTCTGCACGCACAGCGTATCGATTTCTTTCCGGTACAAATCGCTCTGGCGCTCATATGCAGCCTCCAGCTGTGCAATTTCTTTCGTAAAATCACTGCAGTCCGTCTTTTCTTTTTCCAGAAGTCCGGTCACAACCGGGAAAAAGTTTTCAAACCCGATAATTCTTCCGGTTCCCCATTTCAGCCGATCTGAGCTCTGATCCAGCGCATACGATGTAAAATGTTGATAAACCTCTTCTTCAAACAAAAATGCGTACCGGTTGCTGTCGATCTCATACAGCTTGCGCAGTGCCGCTGAGAGCCTGCCCTCTTTCAGATTGCGCACCGCACCTTCCAGAAGCTGCAAACGATCCTGCAAAATTCCATGCGGGAACAACACGTTTCCATACCAGTCGATCCGCACATAGGCGTCCTGCTCCTGCTGGAAAACCTGTAAAAGCGCTCGTTCCAGCTTCCGGGTGTCTGCCGCAGGTACTCCTGCAGCAGTGTCCGTTCCCTGCACACATGCGATTAAATCTCCATTCATCGCTCCGGCATCGCCAGTCTCCGCTACGCACAGTCCAGATGCATTTCCCACACCAGCGTGCCTCGCGTTCCGGTTCGTTTTCTCTACCTTTGCATACAGCTGTTGCGCCGTCGCCGTCGCCTGCTCCAACACCCGTAACAGCCGTTGTCCGTCCGCGCCGGTCTTTTCACACCATTCGCTGTCCAGCCGCTCCCTTGCTTTTCGGAATACTCTGGAAAAATCCAGCGGAACAACAACCGTACGGTCAATCGCCATCAGCAAAAGTCCAAACAGCTCATGGTGCATCCGATAAACATCCTCATCGTAAAAGCCATCGTTGTCGAACTGTGAATGATAGTTCGTTTCCATAAAGCTTCCGCCCGTAAAATCATTTACCATCGACGGAATTCCGGCAATCGCAATGGAAAAATCGTCCGACCAGGTTTCAATCGGCGCGGTAATCCTCGTTTCCTCCGGATATGCGCCGGTCAGGCTCGGCAGCTCTTCCAGAAATTCTTCCAGAAAAGAAACGTATTCGAACGTGCTCCGAATCCTCGCCCGCGTCCCATGTGCCAGCGCAGGAAGCTCAAAATTCAGGTCGGCAATCACGCTTCCCCGCCACTCCGGATGCACCGTAAATACCTGTTCATACGCGCCCGTCGACCAGTCGAACTGCGAATCCGCCACGCCCCATTCCTCGGACGCCATGCAGCAGAACATCAGCGTATTTTCGGGCTGATATCCAATTTCCAGCAGCGTTTTTCCCATCGAAAGCATCATCGAAATCGCGGTGTTATCATCCTGAAAACCGTCAAAATAGGAATCGTAATGTGCGGAAAGCATAATTCTGCGCTCCGGGTGCGTTTTTCCGGGAATCTCCCCGACGATGTTATAGGTCGTCTGCGCCGGGATCACCTTTGTCGAAGCGTCAAACAGCACCTTTACCTCACTGCGGCCCTGCAGCATTTTTTTCAATTGATCTGCATCGTGCCGGGCAATCGAAAATGCCGGTGCATTCGACGGTCCCGCGATATCCTGTGCGTTCAGTGCGCGTTCGTCTACCTCTCCGTAGCCGCCCGTCTGTGCGGCAATGACAGCTGCCGCGCCTTTTAAATGCGCCTGATAAACCGGATAATTGATCCACCACTCATCCCGCTGGTTGATATCCACTAATACGAGCTTTCCGGTCACATCCATTCCTTCATAATCCTGCAGAGTTCCTCTGCCTGCATACACAACCGAATAGCACTCCGGTCCGTCCGTCACAAAATTCGTCTGATACGCGCCAAGCTGTATCGTTTCCTCTTCGCCTTTTTCGTTTAAAAAAGTCATTTTCGCGCGTTCAAATTCCCACGCATCTACTGTAATCGCATCCTTATGGATAATCGGAAAACCGATTGTGTGCATCTCCTGCTCCAGCATTTCCCCGGTTGCAAGCTCTGCCTTCGACCCCGCCGTCCGATAGCCGAGTTCTTCGTTGGTGCGGTGTTTTTCCATCCGTTTCGCCAGATGATAGGAATAGGAAATATCCAACTGCTGTCTGTATTTCTCCTGCATGTCCATCGTATGCCACTCCTGTCTGTCATCGCTTTTATGCCTGATCCGGTATCATAGGAGACAAAAGACCTTTTTGATCCCGACATCATTTCAGTCCCAGTATATCATTCCTGTAGCAAAAGACAAGAAGGTTTCCGCTGCATAGAGGGCAAAGATTGAAAAATAAAATTTTTCAATCGCGAGATTTGTGTCTGCGCTCACTTGACACAAACTCGACATGCGCAAAAAACGTGCGCAGAAAGGAGGAGAAATATGCCGCGCAGAGGCGACCGGTTGTGGCTTTGCGCGGCATATTGTATTTTGCGACGATGTCTGGTTACCCGATTACAAGCTCCCTGCCGCCCATTTTTTCATACAAACGGTGGGAAATGGAAACCACCGTCCGGTTTTCTCCGGCGCGCCTGAGCGCATACAAAACCTCCTGCTCTGTGCCTACATCGAGGTTCGCCGTGATTTCATCCAGCAGCAGAATCGACGGCTTCGCTGCAACCGCCCGGGCAATGGACAAAAGCTGCCACTGTCCCTGTGAAAACAGTGCATCCGTGCAGGGCGTATCATACCCCTGCTCCATTCCGGCAATCACTTCATGCAGTCCTGCCAGCTTCGCCGCTTCGACCGCATCCTCTCTGGAAATCATCGGATCAGAAAGCGTAATCTGCTCCAGAACGGTTCCGGGAACCCGCTTAAAGCTCTGCTCCACGCAGCCAAACAGACGCCGTCTGATACTGTCCGGAAGCAGATAAGCGTCCTGTCCATATATTTTTACACAGCCCTTTTGCGGACGATACAGCCCCAAAAGCAATTTAAAAATTGTGCTCTTTCCTGCGCCGGTGCGCCCGGTCATCGTTACCTGCTCGCCGGTTTTTATCTCGAAGCTCAAATGCTTCAGAACCATCTTTTCCTCTTCATAGCCGAAGCTGACATCTTCCAGGGAAATGCATGCGACCGCAGGCGATTTTGCCGGCTCAGCGGCCGCAGCGCGATCCGAACCAGCGGCCGCAGCATAATCCGAACCAGAGACCGAGCCGGCTCTGCCAAGTTCTACCATCACTTTTTCTCCCGCCTCCCCGGAGGTTTCCAGCCGCGTCGGCAGCTCCAGAAATTCTCCGACACGCTTCGCGCCTGCCAGCGCCTCCTGGATCGTCTGGATTTCCATGCCAATGCTTTCGATTGGGGAAAAGATTCTTGAAATATAGGAAATTACCGCAACCGCCGTACCGACTGACATGCCGAAAAACATTCTGACCTCCGGGCCGGACGAAGCCGACAGCAGCATGACAACGCCCGTCACCAGCGCATCTGTAATCAAAATAACCGGAGAATACAGTGCATCGTAAAAATTTGTACGCTCCATCGCAGCATATCCCTCCTGCAGCGTACGGTCATAACGTTTGCGCATAAAGCCTTCTTTTCCAAAAACATGGATCATCCGAATGCAATGAATCGTCTCCGGCACAAGACCCGACGTCCGCGCAGCAGCCTTTCTGCTGTCCATCTGCGCAGCCAGCATTTTTTTCTGAACATGTCTTGTAAACAGTGCGATCAGCGGCAGAATCGCCAGCAGAGTAATCGCAAGTCCGCGGTTTTTCTGCCAGAGCACTGCGTAAATACCGATCATCGTGCAGGCGTCTGCAAACATGCTGATGATACCGGAGGTAAACAGCGTTTCCAGCGTATCAACATCCCCGACGAACCGGGATGCGATCGTTCCTGCGTCCATTTTACTCAACGTATCTGCGGACAGCTGCGACAGCTTTTCGCACATCTGACTGCGCAGACCGTGAGTCAGCTTCTGTCCGAATACGATCAAAAGGCTTTCCCGCGTAGATTCCAGCAATCCCGCCAGTGCTGTCACGCCGAAATAGGAAAATGCCTGTACAATCGGCATCGGGTTTCCCGCAGTCAGCCCGTCCACGATTTTTTCCAGAATCAGCGGCGGCACAAGTGCAGTGACGACTGCGCCGACTACGGTGATGACCAATGCAATCGGAAGCAGAAGATTCTGTGTGCAGATCGATCCCACCGCAGTGAGAATTTCATGATGCGCCTTTGACGGCATCGTTTTTTTCAAACGCTCACGCATGGTCTGCTCCCTCCTTCCATACCTTGCACAAATTTGCATATTCCGGAACTATCTGCAGCATTTTTTCGTGCGTTCCTGTCTGCGTCTGTCCGTTTTCCATCCAGATGACCTGATCCATCTGATCAAACAAATACAGGCGGTGCGAAATCAGCAGGATAATCCGATCCTTTGACATCGCTTTTAATTCCCGGAAAATCTCCTCCTCCGTATTCCGATCCAGCGCCGCAAACGGGTCATCCAAAACGATCAGCGGCTTTGCATGGGACAGCGTCCGTGCAAGCGCCGTTCTCGCCTGCTGCCCGCCGGAAAGCCGCACGCCGCGGCTGCCGACCAGTGTATCGACGCCGTTTTCCATTTCGGACACTTCCCGGTCCAGGCAAACGCGCGAAAGCTCCCTGCCGACGTCGATCTGCTCCTCTCCGAGCGCGACATTGTTTCGGACACTGTCCGCCAAAAGCTCCGGATCGTGTCCCTGCCATCCGACCATGCTCCTGCGTTCTTTGTCTGAATATTCAGATAATTCTTTCCTGTTTAACAAAACATGTCCGGTATAAGGCACTTCTCCCAGAAAAATTTTACCAAGAGTCGATTTGCCGCACGCAACAGGACCCGTGATCCCGATGATCTGTCCAGGCTTTGCACTTATCGTCAATCCGTCAAAAATCTGCTTTCCACCCGGATATGCGCCGCCCGCCTGATCCAGCTTCAGGCTGACCGCCCCGGCTGTCTTTTCTTCTGTTTCTTCCGGAGGCTCTATCAGCAGCGGACGGATTCTTTTCCACGAAACGTTCGCTTTCTGTACGGAGTTAAACAGCTTCGCCGCCTTCGAGGACTTGACCGCAAGCTTTCCATAGCAGGATAAAAATGTCGTAAACGCTGCGATGTTCCAAACCGTCCATCCGCTGTTTAACACATTTTTCGAACCGAAATACAAAATCAGCACGGTGCTTCCCATGGAAATCACCTGATACAGCGGAGGCATCGCTACGACCTGCATCCCTGCACGGACTGCTGTTTTTTCGTAATCCTCCAGCTGTTTTTCATACATGCCGCTGCGCTGTTTTTCACAGCCGTAAATCCGATAAGTCACCGCGTTGCCCGCGCGGTCCAGCGTCGCTGTATTCAAGCGTCCGGCGCTCTCCTTATATGCGGCATTGCTGCGCTCTACCACGGTTTTCATCTTTTCCGCCATCAAATAGGAAAACGGCGGGAACAACAGACACAGCAGCGCAAGCCGCCAGTCGTACCACAACAGCATCGCAGCATAGGCAAGCAGCGCAATACCGGTATCAAAAATCTCCGTCGTGAACTTCCGGATTCCCTCTACGCACGCATCCACGTCAGACACCGCTTTTGTCAGAAGGCTTCCGGCCCCCTCTTTTTCCAGCTCACCTACACTTTTATGTACCAGATTCCCGTAAAGCACCTGCTTCATGCTCCGGTTGATATTGTTCGCAAACCGGCGCACATAAAACCGCTTGATGTAGCGCGCGCCCTGCACGAATCCGATCACTGCCACATACGCGCACACCAAAAGCAGCATATCGGTAAAAAATTTTTTCCCTGCAAATACATCCAGCAGGCACTGTGCAAGCCGTCCTTCAAACCACGGTCCTGCGAGCAGTCCGATATTATAAATCAGGCCGGAAACCGTCACCGCAAGCAGCGGCTTCCACTCCGTCACAAAGTAGCTTCCGATCTGATCCGGTTTTTTCCAGGCAGTCCGGATTCCCGATTCTTTCCTGTCGCACATCGTCGTCCCTTCAGCCATCCTTTTCTCCTCTGTCCATCCGTTCCTTTACCTGTAAAAATCCAGACCGGCTTTCTTTTTTCGATCTCAGATACAGTCGATCCAGCATTTCGCAAAAGTGCTCGGTTTCTGATTCGTCCAGTTCCTCCATCAGCCACTCATAAAACGTCGATTCAATGCTGACCTTGGAGTTTTTCAGCCCTTCCGCCTTTTTTGTCGCATACAAAAGCTGACTTCTTTTGTCCTCCGGATTGTCCCGGCGAATCAGGTAACCCTTCGCTTCCAGGCTTGCCGCCCGGCGCGCCGCAGCTCCCTTGTCGATCTTTAATTCTTCCCGCAGCTGCGCCTGTGTGATGCCGGGATGGTGCCGCACCAGATGGATAAAATCGAACTCCGCCGTCCCGATTCCTTCCTCCTTCATCGTCTGTACCGTCAGCTTATTTAACTCCCGCGCAATTTTCGTCATTTTCCGTTCGGTTTTATCCATCGCAAGCGTCCTCCTGAATTTAAGTTGCAGGGACTTTCCTGCACGATAGTTTTTCAAAATGGATGTACCTACATCTTTTTTCATCCTAGTTTATCTGCAGAGAACTGTCAACCGTTTTCCTGCGCTTGAATTATCCGTAAAACCGCGCTATGATGTTTTTAACTGACTTATGTATCACACAAAGGAGGGAAATTTGTATGACTTTAGAACCGCTTATTTTAAAAATGATTTCCTACGATCACGGCTGCCCGGGGCGCATTCAGCATTTTCTGAAGGTGCACAGCTTTGCAAAGACGATCGCTGTTTCCGAGCATCTCGATGAAAAAACACTGTTCATTACGGAAGCTGCCGCCATCGTGCACGATATCGGCATCCGGCTGTGTCTGGAAAAATACGGAGACGGAAACGGAAAATTGCAGGAAAAAGAAGGTCCTGCCCTGGCAGAGCAGATGCTCTCCGAGCTGGGATTTGAAAAAGATGTGATAGAGCGCGTCAGCTTTTTAGTCGGTCATCATCATACTTATACCGGCATCGACGGTCTCGATTATCAGATTCTGGTGGAGGCGGATTTTCTGGTCAACCTCTTTGAAGGAAACACGGACACAGCCCATATCCGGGCGACCTATGACAACATTTTCCGCACAGAGACCGGGAAAAAAATCTGCCGCGAAATGTTTGGCTTATAATGTGGAGACATCATCAGCTCTTCTTTCCATTTCGCGGCATTTTGTTAAAAAGATGGGCCTCCCACAAAAACGGCGACGCTGCGCGGTTTCAGGATAAATTCACTGTCAATGACAGTCATCTGTGACTCCTTTTCGGGCATTTCCGGCTGGTCCGTATTGACCGCAAGCCTCCATACAAAGCCGTTTGGAAGCTTCGGCAGAAAAAACTGCTGATCCTCCCAGAAAACATTGACCGCCAGGTACACGAGATCTTCCGTTTCCAATTCCCGGGTTCGCTCCATTTCCAAGCTCCACACAGATTCCCGGCGTCTCTCTGCTTCCTGACTCCACGCGTTTTCCTGATTTCGTCCTGTTTTCTGACTGCTTCCGGCCGGAACCGCCCCCGCAAACATCACGCCCAGGAATTTACTTTCCTGGGTCACATTATTGTCCCAGGGCTGATTCGTATGGACGCTGACCGTCGGGAACCCAAGCCCGGACGAACTGCATTCTCCGCGGATTGCAGAGTGTTTTTTGCGGAATGCAATCATATACCGGAAAAATTCGTAAATTTCTCTATTTTTTTCCAACAGCGACCAGTCCAGCCAGGAAATTTCGTTGTCCTGACAGTAGGCGTTGTTGTTGCCAAACTGCGTATTGCAAAATTCGTCTCCCGCCAGAAACATCGGCGTTCCGCGGCTGCACAGTAACACCGCACAGGCATTTTTGATCATTCTTTTCCGAAGCGCTTCTATTTCGGGGTTGTCGGTTTTTCCCTCGTACCCACAGTTCCAGCTCCGGTTATCATCTGCACCATCAGTATTATTCCAGCCGTTTTCCTCGTTATGTTTTTCATTATAAGAATACAGGTCGTACAGCGTAAAGCCGTCGTGACAGGTCAGAAAATTGATTGACGAATTGTAGCCCCGATACTGCCCGCCGTACAGATCCGGAGAGCCGGTAATCCGCTTTGCTGCCTGTGCAGCGAACCAGTACTCTCCTTTTAAAAAGCTGCGCAGCTCGTCCCGGTATTTGCCGTTCCACTCCGCCCACCGGTTCCACGCCGGGAAATTTCCGACCTGATACAAACCGCCCGCATCCCATGCCTCCGCAATCAGGTTGACGTCCTTCAGCACCGGATCTTCCGCCAGATTCCGAAGCAGAGGCGGCTGTAACAGCGGCGTCCCGTCCTCGTTTCGTCCCAAAATGCTCGCAAGGTCAAAGCGAAAACCGTCCACCCGATAATGAATTACCCAATGCCGCAGGCATTCCAGAATCATCTGCTGTACGACTGGATGATTGCAATTTAACGTATTTCCGCATCCGCTGAAATTATAATAGTCTCCCTCCGGCGTCAGCATATAATAAATCCGGTTGTCGATTCCCTTAAATTCAAAAAACGGTCCCTGCTCGTTTCCCTCCGCGGTATGATTGAACACCACATCTAAAATGACTTCGATTCCGTTCTGGTGAAGCTCCCGGATGAGATTTTTAAACTCCGTCCCTTCCCGGTTATACTCCTGACGCGCCGTGTATCCTGTGTTCGGTGCAAAAAATCCAACCGTGTTGTAGCCCCAGTAATCCAGAAGCGTCCTGCCGCCAATTTCACGTTTTCCCATCGTCTCGTCGAATTCAAACACCGGCATCAGCTCAACCGCAGTGATGCCAAGCGCCTTCAGGTAGGGGATTTTTTCCCGGATACCCTCAAACGTTCCCGGAAACTGCACGCCCGAGGAGGCATGCTTTGTAAAACCGCGCACATGCATCTCATAAATAATCAGCTCCTGCATCGGCTTTTTCGGCTCTCTGGCGTCACCCCAGTCGAAATCGTTGAACACCACCCGCCCATGATAACCCTTCTCCCGGTCGGGCTCTTTTCCCCAGATGCTCTGCTGCGTCACCGCCCGTGCATACGGATCCAAAAGCACTTTTGTTTTATCATAAATCAGCCCTTTTTCCGGGACGTTCGGCCCGTCCATCCGATAGGCGTACTCAAAATCGTAAATATCCAGACCGAACACGATCATCGAATATACCCGCCCGATCCTGTAATTTTCCGGAAAAGGAATCGTCCCGTAAGGCTCTTTTTCCCCTCTGTGAAACAGCAGCAGCTCACAGGAAACCGCATTCTGAGAATGAATTGTAAAGTTGACGCAGCTTCCGAAGGAAGTCGCTCCGTTGATTTCATATAGCCCCGGACGGATATCGAATCCGTTGACGCGATCCAATGGGTTTAAAAACTGTTTCTCTGCCGCAAGCGGATTTAGGTTCATGCTGTGTGCCTCCTGTCCCTTTCGATTCTTACTCCCAGTTTATCATCTGTAGGGCAGGATGCAAGCAGGAAAGTCTTGTCATCGCTGTTTTTATCCGGAAAGAAGAGGTATCCACCGAAGCGGTTTGCGCACCCCGGCGGCACGCGCGCCATACTATATAGAAACGGAGCGTTTCAGGTGATCTGCATGGCAGTCTCTTCTCTGGATATTCTGAATCTGTCCCACTCTTTCAAGGACGTGTGCGAAGCGCACGCCAAATCTCCCGAATGTCTCTCCTGCACGCTCCGTCTTTTACTGGAATACAACCTGATTCAGGCAAACCTGGAATATTCCAGACGCTTTTGCTGCACCCCCCCCAGGCACCGGACGACGCAGCTTCTAAAAACTGCAAAAAGGAATTTCCATCTGCGGAATCGTAGATTGTCAACAAAGCTAAAAAAGTTTTGAAAAGAAAGTAAATTCTGGTAAATTTCAATAACATTTCTTCCTTTTTTCCATTAGAATAATGTCGATTTTATAAAAATTTCCTTTTTTTCTTTCCTTTTTTGTATTACAATGAAATTATCAAAAATCGATCGAAAGAAAGGGGTTTTTCCAATGGCAAACAGAATTATGCTCAACCAGACCTCCTATCACGGAGCTGGCGCAATCGAAGAAATCGCAAACGAAGCAAAGGCTCATGCTTTCCGGAAAGCATTTGTATGTTCTGATCCGGATCTGATCAAGTTTGGCGTAACCGCAAAGGTAACGGATATTTTAGACCGCGAAGGTCTTGCTTATGAAATCTACTCCGATATCAAAGCAAACCCGACCATCGAAAACGTAAAGAACGGCGTTGCAGCGTTCAAGGCTTCCGGCGCTGACTACATCATCGCAATCGGCGGCGGTTCCTCTATGGATACCTCCAAGGCCATCGGCATCATCATCGCCAACCCGGAATTTGAAGACGTCCGCAGCCTCGAAGGCGTTGCTCCCACCAAAAAGCCCTGCGTTCCGATTATCGCTGTTCCTACCACTGCCGGCACCGCTGCAGAGGTTACCATCAACTACGTTATCACCGACGTAGAGCGCAAGCGCAAATTCGTATGCGTTGACCCCCACGACATGCCGATCATCGCAGTCGTTGATCCCGATATGATGTCCTCCATGCCAAAGGGCCTGACCGCTTCTACTGGTATGGATGCTCTGACCCACGCAATCGAAGGCTACACCACAAAGGCTGCATGGGAAATGACCGATATGTTCCACTTAAAGGCAATCGAAATCATTTCCAAATCCCTGCGTAATGCCGTCGCTAACACCAAAGAAGGCCGTGAAGGCATGGCTCTTGGTCAGTATATCGCAGGCATGGGCTTCTCCAATGTCGGTCTCGGCATCGCTCATTCCATGGCACACACCCTGGGCGCTGTTTATGACACCCCTCACGGCGTTGCATGCGCAATGATGCTTCCGATCGTTATGGAATACAACGCAGACTGCACCGGTGAAAAATACCGTGAAATCGCACGCGCAATGGGCGTAGAAGGCGTTGATCAGATGGATCAGGCTGCTTACCGTAAAGCTGCGATCGATGCTGTCCGCAAGCTTTCCGAGGATGTCGGCATTCCGTCCAAGCTCGAAGCCATCAAGGAAGAGGATCTTCCGTTCCTGGCAGAATCTGCCCATGCAGATGCATGTGCACCCGGCAACCCGAAGGATGCAAGCATCGAAGATCTGACCGCATTATTCCGTAAGCTGATGTAAAAAAGAATGTGCCTTGGCACATTCTCGCGCCGAGGCGCGGTTGCTTCGGCAACCATCTACCCTTGCGCCGAGTGCGCATCCTCGCGGAGCGTTTTTATTTCATAGGACGTATTTTCCCATGAAACAAAAAACAGCCCCGACAGTTTTTATTCATGACAATAGAATGCTCGCAGAGCGTGCATTCTATTGTTTGAAAACTGCCGGGGCTGTTCCTTTGCACCTCTTATAACGGAGGCGCGCCTTCGATTTTTACTTAATTTCTTCCGGATTGGGTTTCAGGGTAACGCCTCTGTTGATATCACCCTTTAAATCCTTACCAAACTCATAGTCATTGCCAGGCAGAATTGCATTCAGGATAATACCTGCCAGCGCTGCGATTGCAAGACCGGTCAGCGTGATGGATGTACCGAATACCGTAAAGGTCAGACCACTGGAGAAGCCCAGGCCGCATACCAGGATTACTGCTGCGATAACCAGGTTGCGGGACTTGGTCAGGTCTACATGGTTCTCTACTACGTTACGGACGCCGATTGCGGAAATCATACCATACAGCATGAAGCTTACGCCACCGATGATTGCGGACGGCATGGAGCCGATTACATCAGCCATCTTCGGAATAAAGCTTAAGATTACTGCGAATACAGCTGCAATACGGATCACTCGGGGATCATGTACATGGCTTAATTCCAGAACGCCGGTGTTCTCACCGTAGGTGGTGTTTGCAGGACCGCCAACCAGAGCGGACAGAGCGGTTGCAAGACCGTCGCCTACCAGAGTGCGGTGCAGACCGGGATCAGCGATGAAGTTTTCGCCGACTGTTGCGGAAATCGCGGACATATCGCCGATGTGCTCCATCATGGTAGCAAGCGCGATCGGAGCCATAACTAAAATTGCAGTCAGGTTAAATTTGCACAGCTGGAAAGGCGGCAGGCCAACCCAGGATGCAGATGCAATGTTGGAGAAATCCAGGATAGCGCTTCCGTCCGGATTTGTCAGGCCAATTGCATTTAAAACAGCTGCAACAACATAGGAAACCACAACGCCCATCAGAATCGGGATAATTTTGAACATTCCTTTTCCCCAGATGTTAAATACGATAATGGTTCCAAGTGCAATCAGAGCGATCAGCCAGTTGGTCGATGCGTTGGAGATTGCAGACGGTGCAAGGGACAGACCGATACAGATGATAATCGGACCGGTTACAACAGGCGGCAGATAATGCATAACGCGATGTACACCTGCAAGCTTGATGACCAGGGCAAGCACCAGATACAACAAACCAGCTACAACAATACCGCCACAGGCATAAGGCAGCTTTTCTCCCATGGTCATGTCTGCGAAAATTCCGGTGTTCAGATTTGCTACCGTAGCAAAACCGCCCAGGAATGCGAAGGACGAACCAAGGAAAGCCGGTACCTTCAGCTTGGAGCACAGGTGGAAGAACAGAGTTCCCAGACCCGCGCAGATCAGGGTTACCTGAATGGAAAGCCCTTCTCCTTCAAAATAGTTGTTGACCAGAATCGGTACCAAAATCGTCGCACCAAACATTGCGAACATATGCTGCAGACCTAACAGCAGCATCTTCGGTACACCAAGTGTTCTGGCGTCTTTAATTGCCACACTTTTCTCCTCCATTATGAACCTCCTATAAATTTTTATCTGTTCTATAGTAGTCTCTTTCTTCCTTTCCGTCAATCATTTCCTGTAGAAAAAAACCTTCTATTTTCTATGTAAATTCAGTTTTTTCCTCTTTTTTTCAAAGATAGGGTGCGCTATAATAAATTCTGCACGCCATTGGTGTGCAGTTCACACGCACCAAAGAAAGGACTTCTATTATCATGACTTCCAGTTCCGAAACCTCCCGGCTGTCCGGCCGCCCCGCCTGGGCGTTCGACCGCAGGATTTTCTTAAACGGCATGCGCGACGGCGTTCCCATCGCACTGGGCTATTTTGCCGTTTCCTTTTCCCTCGGCATCGCCGCAAGAAACGCCGGTCTGACGCCGCTGCAGGGCTTTTTTGCCAGTCTGTTAAACAATGCCTCCGCCGGAGAATATGCTGCGTTCACCTTAATCGCCGCCAATGCGACGCTTTTCCAGGTAGCGCTTATTACTTTGATCGCAAATGCGCGGTATCTGCTGATGAGCTGTGCGCTCGCGCAGCGCTTTGCACCTGGCACACCGTTTTTCCACAGACTGATTATCGCTTATGATGTAACGGACGAGCTGTTCGGCATCACGATTTCCCGCCCCGGCTGCCTGAATCCGTTCTATACCTATGGTGCGATTTTGCTTGCCGCTCCTGCATGGGCATTCGGCACAGCCTTCGGCATCATGGCAGGAAACGCGCTTCCGCTGCGCGCTGTCAGTGCGCTCAGCGTCGCCCTTTACGGCATGTTCCTCGCAATCATCATTCCCCCCGCCCGGAAAAATAAAGTCGTTGCTGTCCTGATCGTCATCAGCTTTGCATTGAGCTTTTTCGGCAGTTATGTGCCCGGAATCTCTGCATTGTCCGACGGAACCCGCACGATTTTGCTTACCGTGCTGATTTCCGCCGCTGCAGCAATTTTATTCCCGGTCAAAAATACACAGGAGGAGGAATCCGAACATGAGTCGTAATGTGCTTTATATCGCCGTCATGGCGCTGGTTTCCTATACAATCCGCGTCCTTCCGCTGACGCTGATCCGCAAACCGATCCGCAACACATTTATCCAGTCGTTTCTTTATTATGTGCCTTATGTTACGCTCGCTGTGATGACCTTTCCAGCCATCCTGCACGCAACGCAGTCGCCGATTTCCGGTGCAGTTGCCCTGATCGCCGGAATCATCGCCGCATGGCTCGGCGCCGGATTATTTCCGGTATCCGTGATCTGCTGCGCGCTGGTTTTCCTGATCGAGCTGTTTATCTAAAAAAACTGATATCACAGCTTAAATTTCTTGCTTTATCTTCCGTTATGAACTTGTTATGCTGTTCCTATGACACAGATCAATCTGAAATCCCACACGATTTCAGCTCTGGGAGGAGAGTTATCGTTAATGGAAGATTTTAAAAAGAACTTGCTTAAAATGGGAAAAACAAACCGGACTGTCCCGGCGGTTTTGCTGATTGCTGCTGCCTTCTTTCTGCTGTTCGGCATTTTTTTGATCCCCCACAAGGATCAGCCCTTTGACCCGACCTCCGGCGGCTATGCTTCCCTCAATATCGTCTATGTTATGGGCCCCTTCGCAGAGCAAACCTCTGACGGAAGGACTGTAAAGAAATATTATGTTGCCGAAAACGACAAAGGTTACTGGTCTATCATCAGCACCGAAAACTCCTGTCCCTTTCCTGTTTACAATGAAACCATTTCCGATGCCGATCTGAAAACAATGGTTCCTCAGACTGCTGTCGGTCAAAGCAAGAAGATCCCCAAAAAGCTTGCCGGATACCTTGTAGACTACTTCAATAACAACGGCTTTGTGCTCTCCCTTTCCGACTATGAGCAAACCTTGGGTGATCATTATCTCGATACCACCGCACCTTTGATGGGCAGCAGCCTTGTGCTCTTTACATTTGCTGCAGTCTTTTTCATCCTCAGTGTGATTGTCCTGATCTCCTTCAGGAAAAACGGCAATCACATTCAGACCCGTATTCAGGAGCTTATGCAAAACGGTGAGTTCGAACCGCTCTGTCAGGATTTCCAGTCAGCTGACGCTGCTTTTTATGACGGATTAGGTCTCGCTGTCTCTCCCCATTATCTCCTTGACTTTTCCAATTTGCAGTATGGTTTTTCTGTATATCCTCTCGATCAGTTTTATAATGTTTTTAAATGCAACATGGTAAACGGCAATCCTACAACATCCAATTACATTGCTCTGGAGCACAAGAACGGACAGCGAATCCTTGTTGCAGCCTGCCCGAATGTATCTAAAGACTTTAACGCTGCACTGGATATGCTGAAACAGTCTGTAAACGGAGGTATGCAATGGTGATCACTTACGGAACCAGAACCTTATTCAAGCGGGAAGGCGCATGGGGACATGCGATCTGTAAAAACTGCGGACATGATGCTCCCCAAACCCTTTGCCGCCAGCTCGATCAGGTAACACTTTTCTTTATCCCCATCGTCAGTCTTGAAAAACAACGCGGCATCCTGTGCGAAAGCTGCGGCATGATTGTACCCCTCGACAAGGCAGAATACAAACGCCGCCGTGAGGCGAGACAAAAAGCTGCCCTTTTCTGAACTCTGTACGATAAAAAACCGGTCTTTTATGACCGGTTTTTTTGCAGTTCATGACAATAGAATGCACGCTTTGCGTGCATTCTATTGTTTATTCTTTTTTCATAATCCATACTTCGCTGACTGCCAGCGCCTTTAAGGTATCGTAAACCTCCCAACGGACTTTCAACGTGCCGTCCTGATAGGATTCCTTCGGTAGGTCGTATTCCCAGAACGGCTCTCTTCCCGCCTCGATCTCCCGGCGGACAGATTTTCCGTTCGGATTCTGCGCAATCCGATCTGCCAGCAGAACTTTTCCGGCACGGATATTGACCAGCGTTTCATCCTTCAGCGCGGTCTGTCCCATAAATGCCCGGAAAAATGAATTCGGATAAAATACCTTCATCCCATAAGAAGCTTCCGGATCAAGTCCGGTAAACGTCATTTCCAGCGGCGTTCCATACAGCACCGTCACATTCAGCGCCCAGGTCAGCGGCATCGGGAACTCGTGGTACCAGCCGTCGATCTCATGCAGCAGGCCGACCATTGTATACACGCTGTGATCGATGAATGGAGTTTTTAAATATCCGGGATCTTCCTCCCAGCTGTGCCATACGGAAACATGTGAAAAGCCTTCGTAAGTGCCGGGCGCGCAAAACTGATTTCCGTCGCCGGGATCCTGACGCAGGTTCAGCTGATGCAGCGCTGCGCATCTGTTCTTTTCATTCTGCATCTTTTCAATCCGCTTAAAGCTCTGCATCAAATACTGATAATCGTTTAACGGCATGCTTCTCGTCTGCAGGTACGCGCCGCGAATCCAGCACTGCCCGCCGTGATGGTTTTCGGTCAGCTGAATACCGCACAAATTCCGCAGGCTGTCTGCCAGCTTCAGCATTTCAAACAGCACATTCTCCGCCGCCGGAACGTCCCTGGAAAGATTCAGGATCGTCCGCGCCTCCCGGATAACTGCTTCGCTTCCGGTAATATCCGCCAGGTCGAGCACCGCACGCGCCTGCTGCTCCAGCTCCTGATCCTTCGCATATTTCTGTTTCGTCCAGTAATCCGTCAGAATCCGCAGCTTTAACATCTGATAGCGGTAATTGTTTTTCACCTGTTTCGATACGGTTTTATCGAATGCTGTAAAGGATTCATACAGTGCATCGATTCCGTCGTTTTCCAGAACCGGGCCATCCCAGTTATGCTCCACGTCCATCAAAAATTCCGCAACCTGCTCAGAGGTTTCCGAATCGATAAACAGGTTTGCATAATCCGCCATCGTTTCCTCTGCCGCCACCGAGCTGTCAAAATCCTGATCCGCCCAGAGGATCTTGTTGACGTCGTCATGGATACCCTCGGAATAGGTGATCGAACCGATGGTATACGGCTCTAACATATTGTGAATCGCTTTCATTTTTTCCGGACGCGCATTGTAGCCCTCCCGTCCGCTCGTCAGTGCAAACGCCATATCCCAGTTTTCCACCGGGAACTGACAGTTCGAATTGTGGGAAATATCCGGATAGTTCCGAATGTTTTCACGATATTTTTCGGGAAGCTTCTCATACAGCTCTTCGATGCTGTCCTGCTCCCAGGGCGCAAAGCACACGCCGCAAATCCAGTCCGGCTCCTTTGCGATTTCTTCATAAAAAGCATCGTACCAGCCAGGCTCCGGCTGAAAATGCTGCGGTGCAACCCACACGCCCGCTTCCGGATGATATTCGTGCAGAATTTCCACAAAATGCTCTGTCAGACGCATCGCATCCGTCGGCCAGAGGGAACCGTGATCCCCCAGCGGAACCAGCATTGCATCCAGATAAGGAATTGCAGAAAAGACCCTCCGGCGTTCTTCCATCTCCCGGTCGATGCACCCAAAATCATGATAATCGCGTCCGACATTCGGATACCACAACCAGACGTCCATGCCATAGGAATGAATGATTTTGGAAACCTCGCACATCAGCTCCATCGGATCTTCCGGGAAAAGTGCGGAATACAAACGGTCGTCCGTCTTCGGCGGAAGCAGCTCGATGGCGTTTGCTCCGAACAGCGCCAGATCCTCGATATACGCCTCGAATTCCTTTTTTGACCATGCGCCGTAGGTATTGTTTTTGTCCCGGTAGCCCAGCTGATGTCCCCGCAGCGGATACTGCGGCGTCATGCTCAGGCTGTCCAGCTCGTCCGGAATTTCAATGCTGCCTTTTTTTACAATTGCTTTTCTCAAAAGCCGCGCCATTCCGTAAAACTCGCCGCGCTCGTCTTTTCCGAGCACAACGATGCGCCCGCTGCCGTCCGGGTTGTCGATGACCCGGATCCGGAATCCCTCTTTGCCCGGCACAGTGATGCCGTCAAACAGCGCTTTGACCTCCTCGCTGCAGCTGTCCTCTTTATAAAACTCTATGCTGATTTTTCCAGACGTTTTAGACTGCAGTAAAGAAACACCGCTTCGTTTTTTTAAATTTTTGCAAAATACGTCCGCAGTCTTTTTTTCCAGAGCAGTCTGAAGCTGCGGTTTGTATACAACAGCTGATATGATTTTCATTTTCTTTCTCTCCTTTTCTTTATTTCCACAACTTCCGTGCCAGGATGTCCAGCGGCTCTGCGAACCGCTCAAACAGCCCGTCCTCCGTAATTTCATTTCCATCCTGCGATGCATAATCGTTCCACAGCATGTAGCAGGCTCCCAGCGTCCGGCTCGACCACCGCGGAAGCTCCCAGGTTCGCTCCTGCGTTTCGAAAACGTTCGGCTGCCACTTTTTTTCCAGAAAATCCAGATCCAGACGGTCATAGCCGCCGCCCGGAATCAGGTACAGACTGCTGCTCAGCGAATTGATGACGGAAAATCCGGCATCATACATTTCCTGCGGATCTGTCCAGTCCGTATCCCATACCTGCAGCTGGATTTTTCTGGAAAGCCCCGAATAATCCTGTCCGGTCTTCGACAGGCTGCCCCACATGCGGATCGTCTTTTCCGGCGCTGCCTCCGCCACATAGTCCGAAAGCGCTTTCATATAATCCACAAAGGCTTTCTGATTCCCAAAATACTCGTCCATGCCGATATGCACCGTCCCCGTTCTGGAAAAAGCATCCGACTCCGTCAGGTATTCCGACCAGATCGTCTCTGCCAGCTTCTGCGCTGCCGGGTTGGACAAATCCAGCTGATCGACACTCTCCGGGTCACCGGAAAGCCCAAGCTTCGGAAATACTTTTGTAAGTGCCAGACTGTGGGCGGGCGTGTCGATTTCCGGCACGACCTCAACGCCCATCACCGCAGCGTCCTCGATAAACTGTGCAAATTCTTCTTTGGAATAATACAGATCCTGCGACGTAATCGACTGTCCCGCTTTATTTCTCACATCCGATTCCAGCCGAAACCCCGCATACAACTGTCGCGCGCCCTCTTTTGTCCCATCGTAATCGCTCTGGGAAATGATCTGATTGTCGTTCAAATGAATCTGCAGCGTGTTCATCTGATGCTTTGAAAGCTCTTCTGCAATGCGGTACAGAAGTTCGAGGGAAACCGGTCTGCGCCCTACGTCGATTCCAAAGCCCCGGACCGGCCACGCCGGATAGTCCCGCAGCACGCCGGCCGGAAGCTGTCCTTCTGATTTCTCCCAAAGCTGTCCAAGCGCCACACACCCCCAGCGCACCCCGCGCTTCGTGCGCGCTGAAATCGAAATCACGCCCGGACTCTCTGCTTCCAAATTCAGTTCATACCCCTCGTCCCCAAGCGTCTGTGTCCATTCTTTCCCGTCCCCGACAGCCTTCCGAAAGTTCAGGACGATATCTCCTTCCGCTGGTTTTTCTGTATCCGCCAGCTTCTCAACCGATACGTCCTGCAGCAACTGTCCGGAAAGCTCCGTTGCAAAAAGCTGTGCCGTCCGCTCCAGCTCCTCGTCCCGGTACACGACCCGTATGAAACGGGTTGTCCAGTCAGAGTGGGCCGCTCCAGTGGACGCGCCACCGGGCTTCCATTCCATCGCGGTGAAGCCCTTTGGAAGGGTCCCTGCCGAGAGGGCTTCCGGTACTTCCTCCCGTTCTCGGTCCACTTCCACCCTCTCCGATGCCGGAATCTTTGTCTGTATTCCCGGCAGTTCCTGCATTTCTCCGTCTTTTTCCAGAATAAATCCAAGCTCAACCTGCGTATCCGCGATCGTGTCCGTGATTTTTCCGTCCATATTTACCAGCACATCATAATCCGCCCCGCCAAAGGAAATGCTGTACGGCTCCGGCACCGTTGGGAGCTCCAGCGTTCTGCGGCTCCCAGCTTCAATCACAGGTGTTTCAACCACAAAACAATCCTCCAACTGTCCGTACACTTCCAGCTCCTGTACCGAGACGTTCTGATAATACAGGCTTAAATCGCTTTCCTCTTTCAAAACGTCCGTCACATGCAGACGAAAATACCGCGCCTCTACAGGCTCATTCAACACAATCTGCTGCTCTTTTTGCTCCGGCGCCTCTTCAAAAACAGACGCCTGCTGCCAGTTCTCTTTATCCTGGGAATATTCCAGCGCATAGCTTTTCGCATTCGTCCGTTCCCAGTATATCCGAACTGCACCGATGCTGACCGGTTCTCCAAAATCCGCCATCAGCCAGTGATCGTTGTTTTCCCAATCGTTTTCCGACGACCAGCGCAGAGTTTCGTCCGTATGATTTCCGTCCCCCGCATACATCGCCCGAAAGTCCCTGCCTTCCTCGCTGTCCGCTGTCAGCTTCGCTTTTTTCTGTAAAATAAGATTTTCCCCAACGGTTTCTACCGTCAATCCGGCGTCACATTCTTCCGCACTCCATACCTGCCATAACGGCTGCTCTTTCTCAGAAATTTCTGTCATGCTTTGAGAAACAGCTGACATTCCGAGCACTCCGGCAGCAAGCACTGTAACCTGAAGGAATTTTGACACACGGACTGCGTGCCTGCCATTGGCATGCCGCCTGCCCACCGATTTGTCGCCTGCAGATTTTCCATCTTCCAGTCTGCGATCCGCGTGCAGCAACCTTCCGCTGTCTTTTCCCGTTTTTTTCTCTTTCATGCCATCCCAGAACCCTTTCCAGTCCGATTTCTATCTACTATCCGAAAAATTTCATCACGATTTTTCCAGTCAGAGAAACGACCATTCCAATCGTGGGAACCACATAGATTCCTGCAAAAAAGACTCCCAACAGCAGCCGATACAGCATACCGAAGCATTTTTCAGCCTTCCCCTTCTGCTCTGCTGCAATTTTCCATCCCGCCTCAGCTTTTCGCCTCGCAAAAAACAGAATCAACAGGAATGCAAACCCCAATATGCTGATACCAACCCCAGCTTTCAGTCCCGGTTCCTCAAACGAAAATACAATTTTATTTTCGCCCTCTGCCAATGTTATCCCCAGAAAGCCGCCAAGTATCGGCTCGATATCCACAGCTTTCCCGTTTTGTATACACTTCCATCCGTCTATCGCAACGAACGGAACAAATAACGTTTCTCCCTCTGCCGCAGACACACTCACATGAATTTGTGCATTGCGCTCTGAAATGGAACATTCTGACGGCTGCAGGATTCTGGCGGTTCCTGACTGCAGCGCCGCCTGCCATGCATTCTCATGCAGCGCACCAAGCTCCATCTCCTGTGCTGCGACCAGCGTCCCCATCCGGTCGGTAACAGAAATCATCACCTCCTGCGCTTCAAAAGTTCCCAACCAAATCAGCCGATGTGCACTCGCCATCTGGTTTTTCTCCGGAATTTCAACCGGCTCACCGTTGACTGAAACAAAAATTTCATCCGCGCTTCTTCCTGCATCCAGATACAAAAGCTGTTTGTCCGTCACAGAAATACAAAGCGTTCCATCCTCCAAAACAAGCTCCTGAGCCGGGAAAACTTCCATGATATTCGTATACTCTTTCGAACCGGTCGTCACATCCACGCTCTGCTCTTCTTCAGAAGTCTGTCGATGTTTCGTTTCAACATCCTCTGCAGACAGAAGCTCTGCCCAGGCACGCTGATTGGAAAGTACGCTGCCGCTGCCCGACTGCCCCAAAGCTTCCTTTGAGAATACAAACACATTGCGCAGCATTGTATCGGAAATTTCCGTTCCGCCGACGGCACGCACCGAAACCCAGGGTGCAAGATAACCGAGACTTTCCAAAACCGCCTTTGTCTGTTTGCTTTCGGTCGGAAAGTATCCGCTGATCGAGCCTTTCCGGTCCACCAATGCAGCGTTGATCGGAAAATCGTCCCGATCTGCCTCACGCGCAAGCAGCCACGAAGGCTCTGCGGATGCAGCGTTTTCATTATCCGCCTGCTTTGCAATTTCTGTCATCTGTCGGTACGCCGCTTCATTTTCCTGTCGAACCGCATAATCTGGCGGCAGTAAAATCATTGTATACACACAAAAGCCGCCAACAAGTGCTCCAAGCACCGCCATTCCCGGGAACCCTGCCCCTCCTGTTTTTTCCCCGGAGGTCTTTGCATGCAGCACCTTTTGTCCGCACCACGCCGATACTCCAACAAGCAGCAATACAACCGCTGTCACAGCGGTTTCTTTCGGACACACCTTGCTGATCGCCAGCGAGGAAAACGCCTGCACCAGACGCTCTTCCCAAATGAGTGTCAGGCATACAGCGCCCAATGCGGATACAGCCGAAGCAACCAGCAGGAGCACACAGCGCAGGCGGAGCCCTGCCGGATGTTTGCAGATATTTTCTGTACGAAAACCATCCGCATCGCGCTCCTTTCTCACCGCCACAAGTGCCGCCATGCTCAGCACCGCCATGTACCCATAGCGCACCGGGAAGCACACATAGGACCCCATATGCCACAGGAGGTTAGCCGGTTCCAGCAATACCGTCAGCCACAAAAATCCCGTCAGATACAGCCAGAACCGTTCTGCAGCGCTGTGCGTTTCCTGTTCCGCAGCGCTGCGCCTTTGGCGTTTCCGGAAACATCCCGAGGCAAACAGAAGCCCGATCAGTACCGGATTTGCAATCTGGAACAGCCTCTCAAACAAATCATCCAAACCATGCCGTTTCATCACACCGAAATAGGACAGATTTTCCCCGGAACGCGCGGACTGCAAAAGCAGAATCGCAGACGGGAGCAGAACCGTCGCCGAAATACAAATTCCGATCAACGTATCAATTCCCATACACCCCATTTTTCGGGTACGGTTTTCTTTTCTCTCACAGGTGTAGAGCCAGATCGCCCCGGCAAAAAGTGAAAACAGAAGCGTCATAAACCCGAGCTGAATGGACAACATCAGCTGCCATGCGAGCAAAACAGTGTACCAGCCGCCCTTTTTCTCCCGCAGCAAACGCAAAAGCGCCAGGCAAAACAGCGGAAAAATCACCGGAAAAATCATCCACTTGATGATCTGATAGTTATATGCCATGTACCCGCAGCACGCGTAGCAAACGGCGAGCGCAACATTCTGAAAGCGTCTGCCCGATGCTGTTTTTTCCAGAAAAATATGCGCTGTAACCGCCGATGCAGTGCTGTAAAGCAGCACCAGCACATTGACCGCCTGATAAATTCTGTCCCGCCCAAACAATAGCAAAACATAGTTAAACGGATTGAGCACCTCATTGATCGTATCCGCATACAGATTCGCCCCGCCGGAAACGCTAAAGTCCAGAAACAGATTTTTCTGTCCTGTCACAACATCGTAAAAATGATACAAAAGCGGCAGATACTGGGAATATAAATCCGTGATCGCCACTGATCCATCCCCGAATGGATACATTTTTTTATAAGAAAAAAGCAGGCAAAACAGCGCCACACTGCAAAGTGCAGTAAGCGCCGTCGCCTGCCATGTTTCACGGGATTCTTTTTTCAGTTTTCCATGCCAGAATACTCTTTGGTCTGTCCGATTTTCCATTCAGATTTCTCCGTACTCTATCTTCCTTAAAGCAGACACCACACTGCCGTCATCGCCGTGCTCAACAGACAAAATGCCAGCAGCAGTACAAAAAGCATCTGCGATATTGCTCTTTTCACCGCCGGATGCCCGGTCGCACCGCCCTCCCTGCGCCGCATCTCAAGCTGCTCTTTCGTGCCCTCCTGCCAGATAAATGCCAGCGCAATCGCCGGAAACAGCAGCTCGATTTCCATATATCGAAAATGCATGCTACATTCCTGCGGATAGTCATAGGCAAATTTCAGATACAGGAGCAGGTGCACAAAATAGCCGACCACAAATAAAATCCGGCTCGCAGAATCGATACCGCAGCGTTTTGCCTGAACGACAAATACACGAATAAATGCCATCCATGCTGTCAGCGCCAGCAGCGCACCGACCAGCATCAAAAGCACTGCCAGCACCTTTACACTGCGTCCGACGTCCGCCATATCCCATTCGCCCAGCACTGAGGTACGGATGATCTGCATCCATACATTATAGCCACAGCCCAGCTTAAACTGACGTAAGTTGTCCAACATTTCCGACGGCACCGGGAACAGGAAACGGTTCAAAACCGGGACATTTCCGGTGTACTGCCAGGAATCCTCCGGCAGCGTATAAATCCACACGAGGGGCATATGGAACTGAATCCTATTTCGGATATAAAAGCTCATGCCAAGGGGAATCGAAACTACACCAAACAGAACGTACTGACCGAGCAGCTTCTTTACCGGAACGACGGGAATTGCAGCATTTCGGGTGTTCTCTACGCTGCGTGCCCTACAATCTCGTCCATTGTCCAGACTTCTTACCAGCATCCAGAGCATCACCGCCGCGATCGGAAAGGCCATCTGCGCGACACTCTGTTTTGTCAACATACCAAGCGCGATGGAAACCGCCAGCTTTAAGATGTTATGCGCCGTCGGAAAGCGACTCCACAAAATCGTATAGTACACACACATCACCGTGAACATCAGGCTCATACAATCGTTGTTCACGCTTCCGGAAAGCAGCACCAGCGCCGGATGGAAGCAAAACAGCAGCATCACAAAGCGTTTTGCTTTTTCCGTCAGTTCAAACTGCTCTGCAATCCGCAAAAGGAACCAGAGAATAAGCAGCGAACAGACAAACGGGACGATCTGGATTGACTCCTCCAGCACATCCGTATTGGAAATAAAAAGAGAGCAAAGCTTCATCCACAGTGCGCACAGATAATGGTGCAGCGGCGGATGGTTGAACTGATAAACGGTCGTCGGGTCAAAGTCCGGCAGCTTCCAGTTTTCATATAAATACTGGATATATGCCAGATGTCCGCCTGTCACCGTATGCCCGGCATCCAGATCGATCATCCCGATATCATACTGTCTGTCATAGATCGTGGAAAAAAGCACATAAAACAGGCGCAGCATACAGCCTGCCGCCAGTATCACATCCATTTTGATCCGATCTGTCCTTTTTTCCACTTTCTCCATGCTCTCCCCCATTTCGTGCCCAGCGCTGCAGTAGTTTGACGCTGCGCCGTTCTTACATCCGCGCTATAATTTTTATGCCCGTGCCTCAGTTTTTGACCGCACGGCGCGGCCAGCTTTAATGCATCAAAATCATCGAAAACAGTACGGTAAGGATACCGCAGACACCGATCGCCAGTCCGCTCATGGCGCCCTCTGTTTCTCCCAACTCAATCGCCTTGGATGTTCCCACCGCGTGGGAGCATGCGCCGATGGAAATTCCGGCGATCATCGGATCGTTTACCCGGAAAAGTCTGATCAGTGTCGGTGCAAAAATGCTTCCCAGAATGCCGGTAAAAATAACCGCAACAACGGTAATGGGCACCATTCCTCCGTGTCCCTCTGCAACGCTGACTGCGATGGGTGTCGTAACGGACTTCGGAATGAGCGAGACTGTCATCGCCTCGTCCATGCCAAACAGCTTACACATCAGCAGCACGCTCCCCATCGATGCAAGAGATCCGCAGGACGCACCGACTACGATGGGAAGCCAGTTTTTCTTTAACAGCTCTGCCCGCGTGTAGATCGAAACTGCAAGACATGCCGTTGCAGGTGCGAGGAACATGTTGATAAGCGCTCCGCCTTCATTATATTCCTCATACGGAATTTTAAAGATCAGTAAAACGCCGGATACGATCACAATTGCAAGCACAAGGGGATTGCACAGCACCAGTCCGGTCTTTTTGCGGATCCAGGTTCCAACCCAGAATGCGGCGATACTTAATCCGATTCCGAAAAACGGAGACATAAACAGTTCATGCATCATTCTTTTGCCCTCCCGCTTTTCTTTTTCTGCATCAGATACAGCGCGAGCTTCATGCTGTATGCCGTCACTGCAAATGTCACCACCGTACTCACCACGCAGATCACGATCAGCTGCACCACCCAGTTTTTCAGGACGTCAAAATAGTTGATGATGCTGACTCCCGCCGGGATAAAAAAGAATGCCATATTTTCCAGCAGAAAATCCGATTTTTCGCGGATATGGTCTACCTTCAGAATATGTACGCACAACAGAATGAACAGCAAAATCATGCCGATCACGCTCGCTGGGAAAGAAAACGGAAGAAGCTTTTCGATAATCTGAGAAATCCAGCAAATCGAAAAGATAATTCCTACCTGTGTAACGATTTTCAAGTCTTAATTTCCTCCTTTGATCCGGTGCTGCCCCTTAAAGCAGGCAGCGCTGCATATCTTTTATCATCTGTTCCGCCTGCGAAAGCAGGTCTTCAGAGTTTTTCTCCACTACATTACTCCTTTTGAACTGATAAGTAAAGACCGGATTCCCCTGAGGTAAAAACTTTAAACTGTTCCCATATTGTTCGAAAAGCATCGGGATATTTTCCCCGTGCACCCGTGCGTCCGGTCTGTATACAAAGCGCAGCTCCCCCGGACGCCCCTTGATTTCCATAATATAAAGCTTGTGCGCCTGCGCCCGCAAAAGCGCAATCCGCAGCAAATTGTCTACGGACTTCGGCACGGTTCCGAAGCGGTCGAGCAGCTCTTCTTTCATCTCTGCACTCTCGCTTTCCGTCTCCACGCCGGCGATTCGCTTGTAAATGTCGAGCTTCTGCTGCTCATTGACAATGTAAGAAGCCGGAATATAAGCGTCCACCTCCAGCTCCACCGTCGTAAGAAAGTCCGGTGCAGTGTCCTCGCCCTTTAAATTCTTTACCGCTTCGTTCAACATTTTACAATATAAATCATAGCCAACTGCTTCCATATGACCGTGCTGACGCTCTCCCAAAAGGTTGCCCGCGCCGCGGATCTCCAAATCCTTCATCGCAATCTTAAAACCGCTGCCCAGATCGGTAAACTCCCGGATCGCCGCCAAACGCTTTTCTGCAATTTCCCGCAGCACCTTGTCCCGCTTATACATCAAAAATGCATAAGCCGTCCGGTTCGAGCGCCCGACACGTCCGCGCAGCTGATACAGCTGGGACAATCCCATTCGGTCAGAATCGTGGATGATGATCGTGTTGACGTTGGAAATGTCCAGACCGGTTTCGATGATCGTCGTCGCAACCAGAATGTCAATTTCGCCGTTGATAAAGCTAAACATGATTTTTTCCAGCTCTCTCTCCGACATCTGCCCGTGTGCAAATGCCACATTCGCATCCGGCACCATTTCCCCAATCCTTGCTGCCATATCTGCAATCGTATTGACGCGGTTGTATACATAATACACCTGACCATTCCGGGACAGCTCGCGGGTGATCGCCTCACGCACCATTTCTTCATTATATTCCATCACATAGGTCTGGATCGGCTGACGTTCCTCCGGCGCTTCCTCCAGCACGCTCATGTCGCGGATACCGACCAGAGACATATGCAGGGTCCGTGGAATCGGCGTTGCCGTCAGGGTCAGCACATCCACGTTCTCTTTCATTTTCTTGATCTTTTCCTTATGGGTCACGCCAAAGCGCTGCTCCTCGTCGATCATCAAAAGACCAAGATCCTTATATTGCATATCCGACGAAAGCACGCGATGCGTCCCGATCACGATATCCACCAGACCTTTTTTGAGATCCTCGATCACCTTTTTCTGCTGCGCAGGCGTCCGAAACCGCGACATCTGCTCAATCCGGATCGGATAATCCTTCATCCGCTGCACAAACGTATTGTAATGCTGCTGCGCCAGAATCGTCGTCGGCACCAGAAAAACAACCTGCTTGCCGTCCTGCACCGCCTTAAACGCCGCGCGGATTGCAACCTCGGTTTTGCCATAGCCAACGTCCCCGCAGATCAGGCGATCCATGATTTTGTTGCTCTCCATGTCCCGCTTCGTCGCCGCTATTGCCATCAGCTGGTCATCCGTTTCCTCAAACGGGAACATTTCTTCAAACTCCCGCTGCCAGACCGTATCCTCCGAAAAAGCGTAGCCCTTCCCGTTCTGGCGCGCCGCATACAGCTCCACCAGATCCTTTGCGACCTCATCCACTGCCGCCCGGACACGGGTCTTGGTCTTGTGCCACTCCTGCGTTCCGAGCTTGTTTAACTTCGGCTTTTTCGCTGCATCGGCGGATGCGTACTTCTGAATCGCGTCCAGACCGGTTGCCAGCACATAGAGGTTTCCTCCATCCCGGTACGAAATTTTCATGTAATCCCGGACCGTTCCCTCCATCTCGACCTTCTCGATGCCCTGATAAATACCGAGACCGTGCGTCTCATGAACGACATAATCCCCGACCTTCAGCTCTCCGAAATCGCGGATTTTCGTGCCCTCATAGCGCTGAATTTTTCGCTTTTTCTTTTTGGGCGCACCAAAAATATCCCCCTCCGAAATGACCGCGAATTTCAGCATCGGATATTCAAAGCCCTTTTCCACATGTCCGTAAAAAAGCTCTGTCTCGCCAGGCAAAACCTCCCGGTCAGGGTCTTCGCTGTAAAAAGCGCTCAGCTCCTGCTCCCGCAGATCGGCTGCCAGACGCTTCGCCCGCGTCCGGGATGCACATAACAAAAGCACCCTGCTGCCATTTTTTTTGTAACGTTTTAAGTCCTTTAACAGGGCTTCAAAACTGTTGTTATAGGACGGCATGCTGCGCACCGTGATTTCAAACCTGCGATCCGGCTTAAACAGGCTGCTCTTTGCATCCAGCGCGGCGAGTGACACTGCCCGATACTGCGACAGCTTCCCTGCGATTTCCTTTTCGGGGTACAAAAGCTGCGCCTGTCCCGGCAGGATATAGCCTTTTTCCAGACGTCCGGTCATGCTCTCCCGAAATTCTGTCTCAAGTGCGTTCGCCGTCTCCGACAAATGCTGTGGCTCATCCAGAAAAACTGCCGTCGTTTCCGGATGGAAAAATTCCAGAAAGGACTCCGTCTGCGGATAAAAATAATGCACGAAGCTTTCCAGATTGACTACACTGCCAAACTCCTGCGCAGACTCTTCGATCTCTTTGATCTGCGTCTCAATCCGGTGCGCTGCCTCCGGATTGCCCTGTTCCCGCAATTTTTTGGCATATTGCTTCGTCTCTTTTTTGATTCTCGCAAAGCCGTCCTGCCTGCGCGCCTCCGAAAGCATCAGCTCCGTTGCCGGATAAATCGCAATCTCATCCAGATTTTCCACCGAACGCTGGGACAGCACGTCAAAGCTTCGAATCGACTCTACGCTGTCTCCCCACAGCTCGATTCGATACGGATTTTCTTCCGTCATATCGAAAATATCAATAATTCCGCCGCGAATGGAAAACTGTCCCGGTTCCTCTACCTGCGGGCTCTTTTCATAACCCATTTCCACCAGCTGAGCGGAAAGTTTCCTCTCGTCTACCGTTGATTTTTTATCGAAATGCAGTATTCTTGACACAATCCCGGAAAGCGGCGTCTGCGGCATCATCAATGCGGACATCGTCGTTACGATCGTAACCGGACGCTTTTCGAGCAGCGCGCGCAGCACACGCATCCGCTCCCGCACCAGATCGCCGCCGGAAACATCCGCCTGATAAAAGATCAGATCCTTGCCCGGATACACCATCGTCCTGCGGTCGTAAAACCCATATTCTGCGCCGATTTCCCGCGCTCTTTTGTCACTGAAAGTAACGATGATTTTCTGTGTAAAACCATCGCTCAATCCATATACCATATGAAGCTTCTGGGAATCATACAGTCCGGAAAAGGCAACATGCCCTTTTCCTCTGTCCAGAAGTGCTTTTCCCTCTTCAAACTCCGCCAATTCCCAAAGCGGAGCTGTCAATACCTTCATGCTATGCCTTCTCCACTTTTCGCCCGTTATACACGTTCATCGCTGCATCCGGACCTTTTTCCAGAATCATCTGCACTGCTTCACAGACTTCCTCCGAAACCTGCTTCATCAGCACCTGCTCCTCCCGATCAAAATGTCCCAGCACATAGTCCGCAAGGTCGTAGCCTGCCGGTTTTTCCCCGACGCCGACCTTAATCCGCACAAACTGATCTTTTCCAAGATGCTGAATAATATTCTTCAAACCGTTATGACCACCCGCGCTGCCTTTTTTGCGCACCCGGATGATGCCAGGCTCCAGGCTGATATCGTCGTGAATCACGATCAGGTTCGTGCTGCCGTCTACCTTATAATAATCCAGCACTTCCCGGATACATTCGCCGCTCAGGTTCATATAAGTCAGCGGCTTTACCAGAATTATTTTCTGCCCGTTTAAATAGCCTGCACCCAAAAGTCCCTTGTGCTTTGCCGTGTTTACAGAAATTCCGGTCTTATCTGCCAGCATATCTATGACGGAAAAGCCGATATTATGCCTTGTATTATCGTATTCTTTTTTCGGGTTTCCAAGTCCTGCAATTACATACATGTTCTGTCCGTTTCCTTCCTGCTTCTGCCTGCCCTTTCCTGCTTTTGCAGGCGCTGTCTGTTGTGCTTTCATGTTAGCACAGTTTCCCCCGCTCGGGCAAGTGAGAATGTACCCTGCTGCCCTTTCCATCTGCGGCGACATACAGATGGCTTTTCTAACCGGATATCCGGTCAGGAAAACAGTCCCGGTACATCGCTGCACCGGGACTGTCTGTTGTAGTCTGTATTTATTTTCTGTATTTATTTAAGAAGTTATGCAATCGGTTCTTCCAATGCCGTATTGTATGCTTCCAAAATAATTCCCTGGATCTTTTCCCGGGTTCCCTGGCTGATGGGATGGGCGATATCGCGGTATTCCCCATCTGCGCTGCGCTTGCTCGGCATCGCGATGAACAGTCCTTTATCTCCCTCTATTACTTTGATATCATGCACCACAAACTCGTCATCCACGGTAATGGATACAATCGCTTTCATTTTACCTTCTTTGGCAATTTTCCGAACCCTTACGTCGGTAATCGTCATAACTTATTCCCCCTCGCGTTTCAGATAATGTATCTGTCGTTTTTCTCTATTACAATCTTGATTTCATCTTCTCCGCGATAGAAAGAATTTGCACGGATCGTATCCCGGCTTTCTACGATACAGTTCTCGATGTGCGTGTTATCGCCGATGTATACGTCATTCAAAATAATGGAATTCTTGATGTAACAGTTGTTTCCGATAAAGGATTTTTTGAAGATTACGGAATCCTCTACCGTGCCGTTGACAATACAGCCGCTGGAAATCAGGCTGTTCTCAACCTTCGCTCCAACATTATACTTTGCAGGCGGTAAATCGTCAACCTTTGAATAAATATCCGGATACTGTTTAAAAAAATAATTACGGATCTCCGGTTTTAAGAAGTCCATATTGGCATCGAAATAGTCTTCCACCGTTGCAATATTCTTCCAGTAATCTTTGATCTTATATCCGAAGATCCGTTTCTGATTTTTGTAACGGATCAGAATATCCTTTACAAAATCATAACGGTCTTCCATTGCACAGCGCTCGATCATATCAATCAGGAGACGTCTGCGGATAACATAAATACCACAGGAAATGGTATTGGAGCGTGCCTCAATCGGCTTCTCTTCAAACTCTTCGATCCGGCTTTCCTCGTTCATCTTGATGGTACCGAACCGCTCTACGTTTACATTTGCCGGCATGTCCTTGCAGACAACGGTCACATCCGCTTTTTTGGAAATATGATATTCCAGGACTTTGTTGTAGTCCATCTTGTATACACAATCGCCGGAGGTAATAACTACATAGGGCTCATGGCTGTTTTTTAAGAAGGAGAGGTTCTGATAAATGGCATCTGCCGTGCCTCTATACCAGGAGCTGTTCTCCGCGGTTACCGCAGGAGTAAACAGAAACAATCCACCCTGTTTTCTTCCGAAATCCCACCATTTGGAGGAGCTTAAATGTGCATTTAAGCTTCTGGCGTTATACTGGGTCAGCACGCCGACTCTCTGGATATGAGAGTTCGTCATGTTGCTCAGCGCAAAATCAATACTTCTGTAGCTGCCTGCCACCGGCATCGCGCCGATCGCGCGCTTCTGGGACAGTTCTCTCATCTTGCGGTTATTGCCGCCTGCTAAAATGATACCGATTGCTCTCACTGTTTGTCACCTGCCTTAATCAATGTTTTGCCGCTTGCCAGATATCCATCCGGATAATCGTCTGCTGTCGTAATGCCGAATACAACGGAATTCTTGCCTACAGATACATTGGCAGGCACAACGCTCTTCTCACCAACAGTGACAATACCGTCGCAGTAAATATGCGGTGCAGTATCGTTCGGTGCTTCCTCCCCGACGCCCAGTCTGACGTGATCACCGATCTTCGTGTTTTCCGCTACGATTGCCTTGCTAAGCTCACAGCTCGCCCCAATCTCTGTATTGTTCATGATAATGGAGTCACGCACAACCGTATCTTTACCGATCGTAACACCGCAGCCGATTACAGAGTTATAAACCTGTCCGTAAATCTCAGAGCCTTCTCCGACGATACTGCGTTCGATCACACCGCCCTTTGCAACGTACTGAGGAGGCAGGATCTCGCTCTTTGTATAAATCTTCCAGTATTCTTCATAAAGATTAAACTCCGGAACAACATCGATCAGCTCCATATTCGCTTCCCAGTAGGAGGTCAGGGTTCCGACATCTTTCCAGTAACCGTTAAATTCATATGCATACATCGGTGCGCCGTTTTTATGACAATAAGGGATGACATGCTTGCCAAAATCCAGGTTTGGCTGATCTGCATTATCGATCAGTGCCTGCTTCAGCGTTTTCCAGTTAAATATGTAAATACCCATGGATGCAAGGTTACTGCGCGGGTTGGCAGGCTTCTCCTCAAAATCCACGATCCGCTTGTTCTCATCGGTGATCATGATACCGAAGCGCTTGGCTTCTTCCATCGGAACCGGCATAACGGCGATCGTACACTCTGAACCGTTCTGCTTGTGGAAATCCAGCATCACTTCATAATCCATCTTATAAATATGGTCGCCGGAAAGAATCAGCACATATTCCGGGTTAAAGCCCTCCATATATTCGATATTCTGATAGATCGCGTTTGCTGTACCGGTGTACCATTCGCTGTTTTCATTTTTTTCATAAGGAGGCAGAACAGTAACACCTCCGATATTCCTGTCCAGATCCCATGGAATACCGATCCCAATATGCGTATTCAGCCGCAGAGGCTGATACTGTGTCAATACACCGACTGTATCAACACTAGAATTGATACAGTTGCTTAATGGGAAATCAATGATCCGATATTTTCCGCCAAATGAAACTGCAGGCTTGGCTACCTTTGCAGTCAGCACGCCCAGTCGGCTTCCCTGCCCGCCTGCCAGTAACATGGCAATCATTTCCTTCTTAATCATGTCCTCACCTCATTGTTTCTATCAACTTTCCCACGGCTGTCGCCGGGCTTAAGAAAAGTATATCACACGCATCTGTAAAAGTGAATAATAATTTTACATTTGCACGCCCTTTTCGACCTTTTTTCTTGTGAAATATAGACACAAATCAAATTAGTAGGTTTATGTTTTTATTCAAAATATTCAATTTTCTCACACTATCGCTTCCATTTCCTTCTTGAATTATTCACAAAATGTCCTTTTTCGTCTTTTCCGGTATGTTTTGTCAACCGATAACACATTGTTATTTTGTCGAAGAAAAAAAACGCTGCAGACGGCGCCGAAGTTTCTATTTGTTTTTTCAGAGAGTTTGCGCTACAATTGACCCAGTACAGTATTCCAATTCAGAAATGGAGATTCTTTATGTATCAGGTAGATTTTAACCATCCAATTCACGTTTATTTTATCGGCATCGGCGGCATCAGCATGTCCGGCCTCGCCGAAATTCTTTTATCCGAGGGCTTTACCGTATCCGGCTCCGACTGGAACCGCTCTGCCCTGACCGAGCACCTCGAAAAAAGCGGCGCACACGTCAACTATGGCAAGCCCCAGAAAGCGGAAAACATCACAGACGACATCGACCTCGTCGTATACACCGCCGCAGTACATGCAGATAATCAGGAATTTTCCCGTGCCAAAGAGCTGCAGCTTCCCATGCTGTCCAGAGCGGAATTTCTCGGACAGCTGATGAAAAACTACGACACGCCGATCGCTGTCAGCGGCACCCATGGCAAAACGACCACCACTTCCATGATTTCCGAGATTCTGCTGCAGGCAAATACCGACCCGACCCTTTCTATCGGCGGCATTTTGAAATCCATCCACGGCAATATCCGCGTCGGCCACTCCGGTCTGTTCGTCGCAGAGGCATGCGAATATACCAACAGCTTTTTAAGCTTTTTCCCGAAAATCGGCATCATCTTGAATATCGAAGAAGACCATTTGGACTTCTTTAAAGACCTGGCAGATATCCGTGCTTCGTTCCGCAAATTTGCACAGCTTCTGCCTGCGGACGGCACGCTGTTTATCAACGGCGACATCGAAAACTGGCAGGAGATCACAGAGGGTCTGGCATGCCGCGTCGTTACGTTCGGCACAACCTCTGCTTCCGACTATTATCCCTCCGATATTTCCTATAATAAAACAGCGGACGCAACCTTTACCGTGCACAGCTTAAACGGTCAGACCAGACAGCTTACGCTCGGCGTTCCCGGGGAGCACAATATCTCCAATGCCCTCGCTGCAGTCGCCCTGTCCGATCTGCTTAGCATCGATTATCGGGATACCGCGGAAGCGCTGCTGAACTTCCGCGGGACTGACCGCAGATTCGAATATAAAGGAACGATAAATGGTATAACAATTGTGGACGATTACGCACACCACCCGACCGAAATCGCCGCTACCCTGCACGCTGCGCTCAATTATCCGCACAAGACGCTCTGGTGCATTTTCCAGCCTCACACCTACACCAGAACGAAAGCGTTTTTACCTCAGTTTGCCAAGTCCCTCGCGCTGGCGGATAAGGTCATCCTCGCAGACATCTACGCCGCCCGTGAAACCGACACCCTCGGCATCAGCTCTGCCGATCTGCAGGCTCTGGTACAGAAAGAGGGTAAAGAATGTTTTTATTTCCATACATTCGAGGAAATTGAAGACTTCGTTTTAAAAAATTGTATCAACGGAGACCTGTTGATAACTATGGGAGCCGGAGATGTTGTAAATATCGGCGAAAACCTGCTTTCCAGATAACTTATCCACATTATCCACAGTCAGAACGTGGAAAACTTTCCTCTCTGGCTGTGGATATTTTTTTCCAAAAAAAGATGATATTTCTGCGCCTTTGACAATCTTTTACACATTTTCCACATTATCCACATCCACGAAAACCCCAGTGTTTATCAGCCCTGAGCCGGAAACTTCCTGTTTCCTTTTTAAAATGTCTGTGTTAAAATGGGGCTTGCCAAAAGGAATTGAAAAGTTTTCCACAGTCTGCAGGACGCAGACAAACTGCAGCAATTTTTACAAAGAACCGGGAATACTAGTATGAGTGAGATTTTTTTGTGCGGCGGAGCAGCGGATGCTACCGTCCTTTCCAACGTTTTTATCGATGAATATTTAAAAGATGCCAACGATGCACAGTTAAAGGTGTATCTTTTTCTCGTGCGCCGTCTGCAGGCAGGCGATCCTGTCAGCATTTCGGACATGGCAGACCGCTTTAATCATACGGAAAAGGACATTCTGCGCGCCCTCTGCTACTGGGAAAAGTGCGGCGTCCTGACGCTTAAGCTTTCGCCCGACCGCACAACCCTGCAGCAGATCCGTCTGCTCCCCCTTTCCAAGGGGAAGAGACAGGACGCAGGACAAGCTGATTTTTCTACGGAGCAGACCACCGGACATATTTCACGCGACGTCGGACGGCTTGCGGACACGACTCGCAGCTCTGATGCCGAACGCTTTGGCGACGCAGCCCGCAATTCTGAGCAAGGCGCTGACGCGACCCTGCCCGGAGCAGCCGCGCGCGATACGTCCAACACTGCGGCTGCTCCCTCCGGACGCACGGCCGCACCGCAGATCCGCAGCGTTACGATGCTTTCCCACCAGTCCCTTGAACCTGCCGATCCCTATGCCAAACCAGCTTACAGTCTGGACGAGCTCAAATCGTTCCAACAGCAGGAGAATACTGCGCAGCTGATTTTCATCGCAGAGCAGTATCTCGGACGCACGTTAAGCCCCGCCGATATGAAGTCGATCCTCTTTTTCACGGATAAGCTCCATTTCTCCGATGACCTGATCGACTATCTGCTGCAATACTGCGTCGAGCGCGGCAAAAAGGATTTCCGCTACATTGAAAAGGTCGCGATCGCCTGGGCGGAAGCCGGGATCACGACACCTGCCCAGGCAGAAGGTCATGTTTCCCGTTACGACAAGAACGTCTATTCCATTATGAACGCACTCGGCAAGACCAATACCCCCGCACGCAATGAGCTCGCCTATATCCGCCGCTGGACAGAGGAATTTTGCTTTGAGCTCGACGTTATTTTAGAAGCCTGCGGACGCACCGTCCTGGCTACCGACAGACACCGCTTCGCCTATGCAGACAGCATCCTCGCTGCCTGGTACAAGGCAGGCGTCCACCATGTCGCGGACATCGCCAGACTCGACAGCTCCTATCAGAAAGAGCGTGCATCTCGCCCGGCGCGCAGCGGCTCCACAGCAGAATATAACAGTTTCATGCATTCCAGCTATGATTTCGACGCGCTTGAAGAGGCGCTTTTGAAACAGTAAGGAGGTTTGATGTGGCACTGACTGTTTCCCAATACAATTCCATCCTGCGGCAATACGAAGAACATCAGACCCGCAACCGCCATCTGCACGATCAACGGCTGCATCACATTTATGAGACAGTCCCCGGCTATCAGGCCCTCGACGAAGCCGTTGCATCCACCTCTGTCGCACAGGGCAAAAGGATGCTCGCAGGGGATACAAATGCGCTTGCACAGCTCAAAGACCAGCTCAAAGACCTTGCACAGAAACGTGCCTCTCTTTTGCTGGAAAACGGCTACCCGACAGATTTTCTCGATCCGATCTACGACTGTCCTGACTGTCAGGACACCGGCTATGTGAACGGTCAGAAATGCCACTGCTTCCGTCAGGCAGAGATCGCGCTTCTTTACGAACAGTCCAACCTGAAACGAATGCTCGAAAAAGAAAACTTCGGCACGCTCTCCTATTCCTTTTTTCAGGGAGACGAACTGACTTCCTATCGCCAGGCTGTCGAAAAATGTAAAAATTTTTGCACAAATTTTAAAACGTCCTACCAAAACCTTTTCTTTTATGGTACAGTAGGTACGGGCAAGACATTCCTGACCAATTGCATTGCAAAGGAATGTATCGAGCAGGGCTGTTCTGTGCTTTATTTCAGCGCAGCATCCCTTTTCGACTTACTCGCCAGGAACACGTTTGACTATAGGGCACGGGAAGAGCTTTCCGCACTCTGTGCGGATCTCTACAGCTGCGATCTGCTCGTTATCGACGATCTCGGCACCGAAACTGCCACGGCAGTGACGCTCTCCCATTTCTTTACCTGTTTGAACGAACGTCTGCTCCGGCAGAAATCCGTTATCATTTCTACCAATCTTTCTCTGGAAGATTGCAGAAACCGTTATCAGGACCGAATTTTTTCCAGAATTGCCAGCAATTTTGAATTCTGTAAACTCACCGGCCCTGATATTCGTATGTGTAAAAAGGTATCCGCTGTCTCGGGTCCGGTCCGCTGACACAGATATCCAAAATATTAACTTTTACCTTCAGAAAGTGAGGAACTTCCATGATGGAACGTGAAGAAACCAGAAATCTCGAAACCATTCCGGTTGGCTCCCTGGGGATTATCCCGTTAAGGGGTTGCGAATCCCTTGCACAGAGAGTTGACCAGTATCTTGTAAGATGGCGCACCCAGCGCGAGAGCGAGCACAAAGACAGCCTTGCCTTTGCAGGCTACCAGCGTGACTCCTACATTTTAAAAAGCAAGGTGCCGCGTTTTGGTTCCGGCGAAGCCAAGGGCGTTATTCTGGAATCTGTCCGCGGTACGGATCTGTATCTGCTGGTTGACGTAACCAACTACAGCCAGACCTATTCCCTCTGCGGTCATGAAAACCATATGTCTCCTGACGATCATTATCAGGATCTGAAGCGTATCATCGCTGCTGTCGGCGGTAAAGCAAGAAGAATTACCGTTATCATGCCTTTCCTTTATGAAAGCCGCCAGCACAAGCGCACCGCACGGGAATCCTTGGACTGCGCACTCGCTCTGCAGGAGCTGGTAAAGATGGGCGTCGACAACATCATCACCTTTGATGCCCATGACCCGAGAGTCCAGAACTCCATCCCGTTAAACGGCTTCGAAACCGTTCAGGCTTCTTATCAGTTCATCAAAAACCTGCTGCGCACCGAGCCCGACCTGCAGATCGATTCCAACCACATGATGGTTATCAGCCCGGATGAAGGCGGTATGGGACGTGCAATTTACATTGCAAACGTACTCGGTCTGGATATGGGTATGTTCTATAAGAGAAGAGACTACACCAGAGTTGTTAACGGGCGAAATCCGATTGTTGCTCACGAATTCCTGGGTACCAGCGTAGAAGGCAAGGACATGATCATCATCGATGACATGATTTCCTCCGGCGAAAGTGTACTCGAAGTTGCATCCGCATTAAAGCAGCGCGGTGCCCGTAAGATCTTCATCTGCACCACCTTCGGTCTGTTCACAAGCGGTATGGAGAAATTCGACAAGGCTTATGCATGCGGCAATATCAACCGTGTCCTGACCACCAACCTGATTTATCAGCCTGAAGAGCTGTTAAAGCGGGAGTGGTACGTCAACTGTGATATGAGCAAATACGTTGCTTATCTGATCGATACCTTGAACCATGATACTTCCATCAGCGATCTGCTCGATCCCAACGATAAGATCCAGGCTGCTGTCGCAAAGTATAAAAAAGGACTGGCTTTAGATAACGACGACTGAGTCAGATAAAAAATTGAGCTGAACAATATTGTTCAGCTCCTATTTTTTCTGTGCAAAATGTCTCTAAATGGAGGATTTATGAAAATCGTAGTAATTGACGGCCAGGGCGGCAGAATCGGCAGTCTTGTGACTGCCCGCCTCTGTAAAGAGCAACTGCCCAACTGTGAACTGTATGCCATTGGCACCAACGCAACCGCAACCGCTGCCATGCTCAAAGCCGGGGCTGACTTCGGCGCAACCGGAGAAAATCCCGTGCTTGTTGCCTGCCGGGATGCGGATTTTATCATCGGTCCCCTCGGCATTTTGTCCGCAGACTCCCTGCTTGGGGAAGTGACGCCCGCCATGGCAGTCGCCGTCGGACAGAGCCATGCCCAGAAGCTTTTGCTTCCGGTCAACCGCTGCAACAACCACATCATCGGAACCGCCGATCTGTCCGTATCCCAGCTGATCGACGAAACGATCAAGTTTCTGAAAAAGAGTCTTTAAAGCAACAATAGAATGCACGCTCTGCGAGCATTCTATTGTCATGAATAAAAGTTACAGTTCACTCGTGGTTTTTGCGAATGGTGCGAGTGAACTGTAACATTTTTTCTTTTATCCCACAATTCTCCGAATTGTCAGAATCGGCTTATAATTCGCATATCCATACTTAATTCCTGTTCTCGCTGTGCTGGCATGCACGATTCGTCCGCCGCCCAGATACAGCGCCACATGGCCTGCATAGCAGACGATGTCGCCTGCCTGAGCAGCTTCATAGGAAACCTCGCGTCCTGCACTTCTCATAGCAGCAGAGTTTCTCGGCAGGCCGTATCCGTATTGCCTGTACACTGCCCAGATAAATCCGGAGCAGTCCGCACCGTTTGTCAGGCTCGTTCCGCCCGCTACATACGGGTTTCCGACGAACTGGCAGGCATACGCCGCAATGTCGCTTCCACTCGATCCGCTCGCAGGAGGAACGGTCTTTAAGCCGCCCGAAGAACTGCCGGAGCTGCTGCCTGAGGAAGAGGAGCTGTCGGAGCTGCTTGAGCGATTGGAGCTACTGTCAGAAGCGCCGGAATCGCTGCTCTTTGCAGCTTTTTCTTTCGCCTCGGCTTCCGCCTTTGCTTTTTCTTCCGCCGCTTTTTTCGCAGCCTCCTCGGCTTTCCGGCGCTCTTCCTCGGCCTTGATGATTGCGTTTTCTTCCTCATCCAGCCTTGCCAACTCGGAATTCTGCTGTTTGATTAACGCTTTATATGTCGCAGCTTCCTGCTTCGCTTTCGCAATCTGCGCGTCGAAATCGTTCGACTGGGACTTTTTCTCATCGATCATCTGCTGCATGGAAGCCTGTTCCTCTTCCAGCTCATATTTCTGCGTTTCCAGGTCGCTCTTTTTATCTTCCAAATCGTTCTTTTTCTGCGCAACCTCTTCTTTAATCAGGATGTAGCGGTTGAGCATCTGTTTATCGTACTCATACAGCTTCTCCACATAATTCGCCTGATTAAGCATGCCGCTCCAGTTGGAGGCGTTGCTCAGGATCTCGATATAGCTGGTATCGCCCTTTTCATACAGGTAACGGAGACGCTTCTTCATTGCAAGATACTGTGCATCCTCCTGCGCCTTCGCCGCATCATAGTCCTCCTGCGCCTTTACGATCTGCTTTTCGGTATCGCTGATCTGATCCTGCATCAGACTTACGCTGGCGATGACCTCTACCAGCTGGGAATCCAGCTCCTGTATTTCTTCCTCCAAAGCGTCCTGCTGCCCTTCCAGACTGCTGACCTTGCTCTGGCTCTGCTTATACTGACTCTGCGTGCCCTGCTGCTCGCTCTTTTTCTGTTCTCGTTCCTGCTGAATTTCTTCCCGTGTCTTTGCCTGCACATAGACAGGCTGTATTCCGATCGCTGCCGCAAGCATAACTGCTGCTATTTTTTTCCAGTGATGATTTCCCATCCGTATCTTCCTTTTTCTGTATTCTGGTACAGCGTTTCGTAAATAACTATACCAATCGCGTAGGATGTGGATTCGAGTGTGCAGGTATAAAAACGCAGGCGTAGCGGGCTACGCTGAGGCTTTTATACCTGTGCAATCGGATTCACAGGCAAGTGAGTGGTATAGGTATTTCGAAAACGATGTACTAGTTTTCACTTTATACAGTATACAACAAAAAAAGAGCAGGATAAACCCAAAAGTTCATCCCGCTCGACAATATTTTTATTCCAGTTCACTTGTGGTTTCTTGTAGGCAGATTCCATGCTCGCATGAGAATCTGTGTACAAGAAACCACGAAGAGAGCGCCATTTTATAAGCAAAAATAAGCTGCGAAGCAGCGGAAAGCATCGAAGATGCGCTTTTGCGAATGGCGCGGGTGAACTGTAACATTTTATTCCAGTTCACTGGAATTATAATTCGCAGTTCTTTACCGTTCTCGGGAAAGGAATGACGTCGCGAATGTTGCCCATACCGGTCAGATACATAACACAGCGCTCAAATCCAAGACCAAAGCCCGCATGGCTTGCGGAGCCGTATTTTCTCAGATCCAGATAGAAGCCGTAATCCTCTTTGTTCAGTCCAAGCTCGTCCATGCGCTGTTCCAGAAGCTCGAGGCTATCCTCTCTCTGGCTGCCGCCGATGATCTCGCCGATGCCTGGAACCAGACAGTCCATAGCGGCAACGGTCTTGCCATCCTCATTTAACTTCATATAGAATGCCTTGATTTCCTTCGGGTAGTCTGTTACAAATACCGGACGCTTGAACACCTTCTCCGTCAGATAACGCTCGTGTTCGGTCTGCAGGTCGCAGCCCCAGTATACTTTATAATCGAATTCGTCATTGTGCTCTTCCAAAATCTTGATCGCCTCGGTATAGGTCACATGTCCGAAATCGGAGTTCAATACATGGTTCAGTCTTTCCAGAAGTCCCTTATCCACAAAGCTGTTGAAGAAATTCATCTCTTCCGGAGCATGCTCCAGCACATAACGGATAATGTATTTGAGCATGGATTCTGCCAGTACCATGTCGTCCTTTAAGTCCGCAAATGCGATTTCCGGCTCGATCATCCAGAACTCAGCCGCATGGCGGGTGGTATTGGAGTTTTCTGCGCGGAAGGTCGGTCCGAACGTATAAATGTTCTTAAACGCCATCGCATAGGTTTCGCCGTTTAACTGTCCGCTTACGGTCAGGTTGGTAGGTTTGCAGAAGAAGTCCTGGGAATAATCCACAGTACCGTCTTCGTTTTTCGGAACGTTGTTCAAATCCAGGGTTGTAACCTGGAACATTTCGCCTGCGCCCTCGCAGTCGCTTCCGGTAATCAGAGGAGTGTGCACATAGACGAAATCTCTCTCCTGGAAGAACTGATGAATCGCATAAGCGATCAGGGAACGAACTCTGAACACTGCCTGGAACGTATTGGTTCTGGGACGCAGATGTGCAATGGTACGCAGATATTCAAAGCTGTGACGCTTCTTCTGCAGCGGGTAATCCGGTCCGCATGCACCTTCCACTACAACCTCGTCTGCCTGCATCTCAAAGGGCTGTTTTGCACCGGGCGTCTCTAAAATCGTACCTGTTACAATGACAGCTGCTCCGACGCCGATTTTGGCAATATCGGCATAATTATCCAGCTTGTCTGCTGCGTATACAACCTGCAGCGGTTCAAAAAAGGTACCGTCATTTACAACCAGGAATCCAAAATTTTTAGAATCCCGGTTGCTTCTTACCCAGCCGCCTACTGTCACCTTCTGGCCGGCAAACTGTTCTTTTTCTCTGAATAACTGTCTTACACTTGTCAGTTCCATGCTCTCTCTCCTCACTCGCCTCGTGCGTCAGCTGTGCCCTGGCTTATTCTGCTTCGGTCGCTGTCTCTGTTGTTGTCTCGGTTTCAGTTTCTGTTGTCTCTTCGGTCGCTTCCTCTGTGGACGCCTCTGTTTCGGTTACGTTCGCATTCTCAATCAGATACTTGGTTACCTTTTCAGACATCAGATATTCTTTGTAGCCGCGCAGGTCGCCAATCGCTTCCTGATAAGCGTCTACGGAATCATAACCATATTCGGATGCGCTGCTTTCCAGATCTGCCTGCAGCTCTTCATCGGTTAAGGTCAGACCTTCTTTTTCTGCGATCGCCTGCATAACCATAATCTGCTCTGCTGCGCTTTGTGCAGATTTCTGAAGCTCGTCTTCATATTCATCCGCAGCCAGACCGTAGCTGTATGACATAAAGGTCTCCAGATCGATTCCATACATGCTTGCAGTAGCGGTCAGGTTCTTAACCAGACGGTCATAATAGCGGCTTACCATCTCTTCGGGAGTTTCCTTGAAGGTTGCATTTGCCGTTACCGCCTCCAGAACATTTCTTTCCAGCTCTGTTTCCTGCTGGCTCTTGGCAGAGCTCATCAGGTTATCATAAACGTACTGACGATATTCTGCTACTGTGCTTACGCCGTCAATATTACGGGCTGCTACGAAAGCATCGTCCAGAACCGCGTCAGTTTCTTCATAAACATGATTTACCGTTACCGTGAATACAACGTCTGCACCGGCAAGGTCTGTATTGCTGTAATCCTCCGGGAAGGTAAGGTTTAACTCCTTTGTCTCATCCTTCTTCATGCCGATCACGCCGTCTTCAAAGCCGTCGATAAAGGTATTGGAGCCGATGGTCAGCTCGTAGCTGTCGGAAGAGCCGCCGTCAAACTCTACACCGTCCTTTTTGCCGACATATTTGATATCAACAACATCGCCATCCTTTACAGCACGGTCTACTTCTTCTTTATTTTTGTTGCTGTCCAAAACACTCTGAATGTACTGATCCACCATCTCGTCAGTTACTTCTGCCTTGGTAACCGTAACATCGACGCCCTTGTAATCACCCAGTTCTACAAAGTCGCCAAGGTTGATACCATCCAGATATGCTTCATCCGGGTATACCTTGGTTTCACTTTCGGTTTCTGTTGCTGCTTCTGTCTCAGCTGCAGTGCTTTCCTGCACAGTACTCTCCTGCACATCTGCCTTGCCGCAGCCTGCCAGCATCATGGCAGACAGAGACACTGCTGTAACGGCTGTCATAAATTTTTTCATAAATTGATCTCCTCATCATCTTACGGACATAAAATCCATAGTAAATAGAATTGCAATATCCTATATATTATCACACTTGGCGGGCTGTTACAAGACCGGAGACAGTAGTCTGCTGATTTGCTCCTTAAACCGGATCCAGACAGATCTGCTCTTGTACATTTCCTTTGTGATCCGCGTACAGCACTTTAAGTCTTCCCGGAAAATCCGTTCCATTTCCCCTGCGATATTCTGGTCAAAAATCATGGCATTGACCTCAAAGTTGAGTTCGAAGCTCCGGATGTCCATGTTCGCTGTTCCGTAGCAGCACGCCTTTCCGTCAATAGACAATCCTTTTGCATGTAAAAATCCATTATCATAGGTGTAGCAGTTTGCCCCTGCCATGATCAGCTCGCCGACATAGGAAAGTGTCGCCCAATACACAAATGGATGGTCCGGCTTGCACGGGAACATCAGATTGACCTCCACGCCGGACATCGTTGCCATCAGAAGTGCCGTCTGGATCGATTCATCCGGTATAAAATATGGCGTCTGGATGTAAATGCTCTTTTTTGCCTTGTGGATCAGCCGCAGGTAATTGTCCCGGATACTCTGGAGTTCGGAGTCCGGTCCGCTGGAAATGATTTGCATTTTGACATTGCCGGCTTTTTCTTCCGGCAGGATGAAATACTTCGGATTTTCAAACAGATTCTCCCTCGCTGCATAGTCCCAGTCCTGAATATAGCGCAGCAAAAGTCCACCGACTGCGCTGCCGCAGATTCTCAGATGGGTATCCCGCCAGTGCCCGAACTTCGGATCCAGTCCGATATACTCTTTGCCAATATTAAAGCCGCCGACATAAGCCACTTTTCCGTCGATAACTGCAATTTTTCTGTGATTTCTGTAGTTTACACGCAGATGCAGTCTGCCAAACAGAGCCGGGAAAAAGACCGCAACATGGATGCCCTGCTTTTCCATTTCTTTCCAAAAGTGCTTTCCAACGCTCCGACAACCCATCGCATCATACAAGATCCGAATTTCTACACCCTGTGCCGCTTTTTCCAGCAGTGCCTCCCGAATTCTCTGGAAGAGCACGTCATCTTTTATGATGTAATATTGTAAAAAAATATATGATTCCGCATTTTTAATATCCTCGATCAGAGCATCGAATTTGTCGTTGCCATCAGTGAAAATCTCTACCGCATTGTCTCCGGAAATCATGCATCCGGCACTTTCCAGGTTAAAAAAGACCAGATCCGAAAAATCCTTTAAATCCGGGTTTTCCTGCTCCAGCTCGCGGCTTTTGACGCTGTATTCCTGGCGGCGCACCGCATCGTTTATCTGCTCCTCGATTCCTTTGATCTTGAACATCTTCCGCTTGTGCATGTCCGTCCCGGCGAGAAGATACATTAAAAATCCCAGACCCGGCAGCACATTCAACGCCAGCAGCCACGCCCACGCTGACTTTGCTTCCTTTCTCTGGAAGAAAATAATAATAATCGCAAGAACCAGATTGATCCATACCATATGTGCCCATGTGTAGCGGAATACTTCCTGAAATGTTTGCCAAAACTGCACCCACGTCGTCATTACTGCCTGTTCCTTCCTGTCAGCAGCGCCGAAGGCGGCGCTGTCCTCATTCACCAACGCTCGCGGACTCGCGCCCCGCGCTTCTTTGCCTGCTTCGCAGGCCGTCCGCTCGCTATCCGCACGAGAAAAACGTTACTGTTCACCCGCGCCATTCGCAATACAATAGAATGTACGCTCCGCGGACATTCTATTGTCATGAATCGCGCCTTCGGCGTCGCTTGTTTTTCTTTCTTTATCTCGCTCGCGGACTCGCGCTCCGCGCTTCCTTGCCTGCTTCGCAGGCCGTCCGCTCGCTATCCGCACGAGAAAAATAAATGCCGCCTTCGGCGTCGCTTGTTTTTCTTTCGTGCTGGATACATTATACCCCAGGTGGCTATTAACTTCAACAAAACTCCTTGTACAATACCGTAAATTCTGCTAGAATGTTCTATAAGAATGCTAAGCGGACACACCGTACAGACAGCGCCGCTGTGCAGTACAAAGAAAGAGGAGGATTCACCACTATGAAAACCTGGGCAGTGGTATTGCTGGTCATCCTTGCCATTCTGATCGTCGCAGTCGTTGTTCTTTATTTTCTTGGAAGAAAGATGCAGAAAAAACAGGAAGAACAGCAGCAGCAGATTGAAGCCTATAAGCAGAATGTGACCATGCTTGTAATTGACAAGAAAATCATGAAGCTCAAAGAAGCCGGACTTCCGCAGTCAGTCATCGACAATACGCCGAAGATGATGCGCCGTTCCAAGCTTCCGATTGTCAAGGCAAAAGTCGGTCCGCAGATCGTTACCTTAGTCTGCGACCAGAAGATTTTCGACCTGGTTCCTGTGAAAAAAGAAGTCAAGGCAACCGTCAGCGGCATCTACTTAACAAGTGTTAAGGCGGTCCGCGGAACGCTGGTACAGCCCGAGAATCAGAAAAAGAAAAACTGGTTCAAGAGAAACATCGAAAAAC